>NZ_CAWNYS010000487.1:0-7740 GCF_963878295.1 Aeromonas sp. HMWF014
CCTGCCCGGCATTCTGCCGCCACTCAACGAGCAGGAGGCGCAGCAGACCGCCGCCATCCACTCCATCGGTGGCCTGACCCCGCGCGCCGGTCACTGGCACCACAGACCCTATCGCACGCCCCATCACAGTGCCTCCGCCGTGGCGCTGGTGGGCGGTGGCAGCCACCCGCGCCCCGGCGAAATTTCGCTGGCTCACAATGGCGTGCTGTTTCTCGACGAACTGCCCGAATTCGAGCGCAAGGTACTCGACTCTCTGCGCGAACCGCTGGAGACGGGCCACATCACCATCAGCCGGGCCGCCCGTCAGGTGGATTTCCCCGCCCGCTTCCAGCTGATCGGCGCCATGAACCCCAGCCCCTGCGGCCACTATGGCGACGGCCAGACCCGCTCCAGCCCGGATCAGATCCTGCGCTACCTCGGCAAGCTCTCCGGCCCCTTTCTCGACAGATTCGACCTCACGGTGGAAGTGCCGCTGCTGCCCAAGGGGAGCCTGACCGGTAAGGCGGAGCGAGGGGAGTCTAGCCAGCAGATCCGCGATCGGGTGCTGGCGGCGCGGGAGCGCATGCTGAGCCGCAATGGCAAGCTCAACAACCTGCTGGATAGTCGCGAGATAGAGAATATTTGCCGATTATCGCCGCAAGATGCCGAGTTTTTGGAGAACGCCATCCAGAAGCTGGGGCTCAGCATCCGGGCCTGGCACCGTATCCTGCGGGTGTCACGTACCATCGCCGATCTGGCAGGGCAGCCCGCCATCGGCAAGGAGCATCTGATCGAGGCGCTCGGCTACCGCGCCATGGATCGGCTGCTGTCGCGGCTGCGCAGCGGCTGAATAGGCCGAATTGCGTAAACTGAGTCCCTTGCTGCCGAGAGCGCTCTCCATGGTCTCGCGAGCGATCGGCTGATATTATGGCCACAGATCTGACCACTTGATGACCCTTTATCGACAGCAAGACGGACCCGAACTCATGCCCAACAAGCTGACAGAGCGACTGCGCGGCAGCCTCTCCACCCTGCTCTATTTTTTCAACACCCTCTTCTGGTGCATCCCCATCTTCTTGCTGGGTCTGCTCAAGCTGCCGCTACCGCTCACGGGCTGGCGAACCCTCTGCAACGCCCTGCTCGATGGCTGTGCCAGCTGCTGGATCGGTTTCAACAATCTTATCCAGAAAACCATCATCAAAACCCCTTTCGAGGTGGTCGGAGTGGACAAAGGGAGCCGGAATGAGTGGTATCTGGTCATTGCCAACCATCAATCCTGGGTCGACATACTGGTACTGCAGCGGGTTTTTAATCAAAAAATCCCGTTTCTGAAGTTTTTTCTCAAGAAAGAGCTGATTTGGGTGCCTTTTCTCGGTCTGGCCTGGTGGGCGCTCGACTTCCCCTTCATGCGACGCTATTCCCGTAAATTTCTGGAAAAAAGGCCACATCTGAAGGGAAAAGACATAGAAACAACACGCCAGGCCTGTGCCAAATTCCGCCACATTCCGGTGAGTGTGATGAACTTCGTGGAGGGCACCCGCTTCACCGCCCACAAACACGACAAACAGGCCGCCCCCTATCGCCACCTGCTGCACCCGAGAGCTGGGGGCATCGCCTTCACCCTGGCGGCCATGGGCGATCAACTGCACAAACTGGTGGATGTGACCATCGCCTACCCGGGCGGTATCCCCAGCTACTGGGACTTCATGTGCGGCCGGGTCGGGCAAATCAAGGTTCAGGTCCGCTATTTGCCGATCGACCGCAAGCTGGTGGGGGATTACTTCAATGACCCCGAGTTCCAACAAGAGTTTCAACAGTGGCTGAACGGGATCTGGCACGAGAAAGACCAGACCCTGAGCCAGCTGCTGGCAGACAAGACGCAGTAAACGACGCCCATGCTAACCCTGCTCCCCGGCCCCCTGGTGCTGCTCATCAGCACCAGCCTGACCATTTTGTTCACCGCCCTGTGCGCCAGCCTGATCCTGCTGGTGTCGCTGGCCAAGCTGCTGCTGCCCATTCCGGCCTTTGGCCGCGCCTGCAGCCGGCTCAACAACCGTTTCATGATGCTGTGGCTCGGTTGCAACGCCCTGGTGATCCGCCTCACCACCCGCATTGACTGGCAGGTTGAAGATGACTCTCAACTACGCAAGGATGGCTGGTATCTCATCGTCAGCAATCACATGAGCTGGACCGACATAGTGGTGCTGGGCCATCTGTTCCGGGACAGGTTGCCGGTGCCCAAATTCTTCATGAAGCACGAGCTCATCTACATACCGCTGCTGGGACTCGCCTGCTGGGGGCTGGACATGCCTTTCATGCGCCGCTATTCACGGGCGTTTTTGCTACGCAACCCGCATCTGCGCGGCAAGGACATAGAGAGCACCCGCAACGCCTGCGAGAAGTTTCGCCACATCCCCACCACCGTCATCAACTTCGTGGAGGGCACCCGCTTCACCGAGCCCAAGCGGGATGCGGCGCGCTCCCGCTACCGTCACCTGATGCCGCCCAAGGCAGCCGGGCTCGCCTTCACCCTGGCGGCCATGGGGGAGCAGTTCGACAGCCTGATCAACGTCACCATCCGCTATCCGGACAACGCAGAGACCCCGTTCAAGGACTTCCTGATGGGACGGGTAAAACGCATTCAGGTGCACATCGAGGAGCTACCGGTGGATGAGACGCTGGTCGGCGACTACTTCAATGACAAGCAATTCAAACGGGGCTTTCAGGAGTGGCTGAACCAGCGCTGGCAGGAGAAAGACCAGCTGCTGGACAGCTGGCAACGGGATCAGGAACCGCTGCCTGTGGCCGCCAAAGAGGGATCCAAAGAGAGTGCAGAGGCCAGCTCGGCCAACTGATCTTCCGAGAAAACGGCGATGCCGTGCCGACGCAGCAGGGCCGTGGTCTTGCCCTCACCCACCACAGAAACGCCTTCGAAGTGGCCGTTGTAGATACGGCCGCTGCCACATGAGGGGCTCCCCTCCTTGAGCAGGGCGAAGCGAATGCCCTGCGCCTGACAGATCGCCAGCGCCAGCTCGGCGCCGCGATCAAACTCGGCAGTCACATCCAGCCCGCTCGTGGTCACCACCCGCTCACCCTGCCGCTCGGCAGGGGGGCGCGGGGTCGGCAAACCGCCCGCCACTTCGGGACAGAAGGCCAGCACTCGCCCTTCGGCACCCAGCGCACTCAACCAGTCGCTGACAATTCCCTTGCTCTGGCCATCGTAACGCACTGGCTGACCCAGCAAACAAGCACTCACCAGCACACGAACGGGATCCGCACTCATGCTTCCGCTCCATGCATCACCTGATCGAACATCACGCAGCAGGGACTCTCCAGCCGGTAGAGAATGGCGGGGCGCTGCTTGCCGGTACGCTTGCGGCCAGTATCCACTAGAATGTCGGCGCGATGGATCCGCTTGCGAAACGCTGCCGTATTCATGGGAGTTTGCAGGATAATTTCGAAGGCGCGCTGCACCTCTGAGAGGGTGAACTCGGGCCCCAGCAGTTGCAGCGGCAAGGTGCTGTAGCGGCTCTTGATCCGCAGCCGCTCCAGCCCCTTGGCAATCAGTTGGGTGTGATCGAAGGCGAGGCTGAGCCCCGGCAGATTGGAGAGCGGATGCCAGCAGCCGTGAATGGCCTCGATCCCGGGATCAACCAGACAGAGATAGACCAGGGTCGTGGACCAGCCACGGGGGTCCCGCTCAAGATTGCCGAGGGTGTAGACCTGCTCGCTGTAGCAGTGGCCCAGCCCCCACTCCGCCAGCAGGCGGCGCTGGGTGGCATCGAGATCCCGATCCAGTGCCTCGTCGATGCGCAAACCGGGTAGCTGCCAGCAGTGGACAAAGGGGGGGCGATCACGGGTCTCGAGCAGCAGCTCGATCCGCTCGTCATGCAAGCGCAGCACCACCATATCCAGACTCATTCTCAACATGCCGATCGCCCTGCTCGCCTTCGATTAATGTTTGGTAGATAATATCACACGAATAGTATGTGCAGGAGCCACTCAATGGGAACCGTCGCCAGCCTGGATATTGATGCGCAGAAGGGATTTACCCCCCTCTGCCCGAACGAACTGCCCGTCGCGGGCGGTGATGATATTGTGGCTGCGCTCAACGCTCAGGCCACCCTCGCCACGCTGCGGATCGGCAGCAAGGACGCTCACCCCGCCAATGCCGACTGGGCCGTCTCCGATCCTGCTGGCATGCTGCTGCCGCTGAATCTGCCCAACGCCGACCTCACCTGGCCGGTGCACTGCGTACCGGGCACCCGGGGGTTCGAACTGCTCGATGGTCTGCCCGCCCCCATCGATTACGACTTCTTCGTCTGGAAGGGGATCGAGCCGGATCTGCATCCCTACGGCACCTGCTTCCACGATCTGGCCGAACAACGCAGCACCGGGCTCATCGAGTTTCTGCAAGCCCGCAAGGTCAGCACGGTGCTGGTCGGCGGCCTTGCCACCGACTACTGCGTCAAGACCAGCGTGCTGCAGCTGCGCCACGCCGGTTTCCGGGTGATCGTCCATCTCGATGCCTGCCGTGGCATCGCCCCCGAGACGGTTGCCAGCGCCCACACCCAGATGATCGAGGCTGGCGCCGAACTGGCCCAGACCCTGATCGATGTACAACGCCTGCTGGACGCCTGATATGCCACCGATTCTCACCAGCCTGCTCGACACCGACGCCTACAAGCTGCATATGCAGCAGGCGGTGTTCCATCGCTATCCGGATGCCGAGGTGGTGGCCGAATTCCACAGCCGCAACGAAGAGGATCTGCTGCCCATGATGGGCCAGATCGAGGAGCAGCTTCGCTTCGCCGGTTCCTTGCGGCTGACCAGACCCGAACTCAATTTTCTGGCCGAGCGCCCCTTCTTCACCCCTGACTACCTCGACCACCTCCGTCGCAAGCCGCTCGATGCTTCCCTGTTGAAAGTGTTCGAGCAAGATGGCCGCATAAATGTGCGGGTCGAAGGGCCCTGGCAGGATGTGATCCTGTGGGAGATCCCGGTGCTCGCCATCATCAGCGAGATGCGCAACCGCTTCCGCTACCCCCAGTTTGGCGTCAGCCAGGCGCTGGAGCGGCTCGATCAGAAGATCGACAAGCTGGAACATACACTCAGCGCCGAGGAGATGAGTGAGTTCAACCTCATCGATTTTGGCACCCGTCGCCGCTTCTCCCACGCGGTGCAGGATGCCGTGGTGGGCCGCCTCAAGGAGCGCCTGCCGGCGTTTCGCGGCACCAGCAACTACCTGCTGGCCCAGAAATACCACTTATCGGCTGTGGGCACCCAGGCCCACGAGTGGTTCCAGGCCCATCAGCAGCTCGGCTTCCCGCTGGAGCACAGCCAGCGCGCCGCCCTCACCAGCTGGCTGGACGAGTTCACCAACCACCTCGGTATCGCCCTGACCGACTGCATCACCATGGATGCCTTCTTGCGTGACTTCGATTTCGAGCTGGCCAGCCGTTATCAGGGGCTGCGACATGACTCGGGCGACCCCGTGGTGTGGGGCGAGAAGGCCATCAGCCACTACCAGCGGCTCGGCATCAACCCCACCGACAAGACGCTGGTCTTCTCCGATGGGCTCAACCTCGACAAGGCCGTCGAGTTGTTCCGTCACTTCCGGGGCCGTATCAACACCAGCTTCGGCATCGGCACCAAGCTCACCTGCGATCTGCCCGGCGTCAGTCCCATGAACATCGTGTTCAAGCTGATGGAGTGCAACGGCGGCCCGGTGGCCAAGATCTCCGACAGCCCGGGCAAGACCCTGTGCCGGGATGCGGACTTCATACGCAACCTCAAGCAGGCCTTTCACGTCGGGGTCTGATCTTCCAGAGCACCAGAAAACAAAAAGCCCGCCGGTTCGCACCGGCGGGCTTTTTTCATGATGTCAGGCAACCATCAATCTTTCTTGGCCAACAGGAATTTCACCAGCTGGTTGAACTGCTCCTGGGAAGTAATGGATTCGATCTTCACCATGTACTTGCCATTGACCAGGAAGGCCGGCACACCGCGAATGTTGTAGCTCTCGGTGTTGCGATCGAACTGGGAGACCATGCCGGAGACGGCGAAGCTGTCGACGGCACCGTCGAACTCTTCCGCTGGCACACCGTTGTCCACAAAGATCTGCTTCACGTCATCGCGACTCATCGGCGGCTGACGCTGGGTGTGGATCTTGGTGAAGATGGCCGGAGTCAGCTTGGCTTCGGCATTGAGCAGGCTGGCGACGGCGTAGGCACGCTGCATCTCCGGACCCATCTCGCGGCCGAGGAAGGCAACCGGGTTCTTCTTGAGGGGCACACCCTCTGGCAACCCAGCCTTCAACTGTTCAACAATCGGTTCGAAGGTGGCGCAGTGCGGGCAGAAGTAGGAGAAGAACTCCATCACTTCCGGCTGGGCAGTGCCAGTCTGTTTGACCACATCGTAGTTGACGCCTTCCTTGAACTCGGGGGCGGCGTGAACCATGGGGATCATCAGCATGGCAGCAAGGAAAAATAAAACTTTTTTCATGATGTTTCCTGTTAAGGGATCACTGTGAGGCACGCCCGGCGAACCGAAGCAGTGCCAAGCCTATTGTGTCGCCATCCCGCCGTCAATGGTCAGAGCAGGAGTTCGAGTCCCTTCTGTCGCTCAATATCCCCTCAATGTCACCAGTTTGGCATCAGGGTCAAGGGCGGCGCCTTCAGCGCTTCCAGCTGATCGTGCAGGGTGGCGATTTGCTGACGCCAGTAGTGATCGGTATTGAACCAGGGGAAGTGACGGGGAAAAGCGGGATCTTCCCAGCGCCGCGCCAGCCAGGCCATGTAGTGGACAATCCGCATTGCCCGCAGCGGCTCGATAAGCGCTAGCTCACGCGAGTCGAACTCCATGAACTCCTCGTAGCCCGCCAGCAGGGTATCGAGCTGGATCTGCTGCTCGTGGCGCTCGCCGCTCAGCATCATCCAGAGATCCTGGATGGCGGGACCGGTACGACAATCATCGAGATCGACGAACATGGGGCCGTCGCGCCACAGGATGTTGCCCGGGTGGCAATCGCCATGCAGGGAGATCTGAGCCACATCCAGGGTCATGGCATCGCTGACATGCTTGATCAGCTCGTCGAGCACCCCGAAAAATTGCTTGGCCAACCCGCTCGGCAGCCACTCGCCGGACGCCAGCAGCTGACGCGGCTCGTGCAGCATGCTCTCCACATCGAGCCGGACCCTGTGATGGAAGGGGCGACAGGCGCCTATCTGGTGGATGCGGCCGAGGAAACGCCCCACCCACTCCAGCTGGTCGAGGTTATCCACCTCGAACTGGCGGCCACCGACGCTCTGCCAGATGGCAAAGGGGTAGCCTTCGTGCTCCAGCAGGGTTTCGCCAGCGAAGGCGAGCGGCGCGGCGACCGGGATCTCCGCATCCCAGAGACGCGTAGTGAACTCATGCTCCTCGAGGATCTGGGCCCGACTCCAGCGGCCGGGACGATAAAACTTCACCACATAGCGGCGACGATCCTCATCCTGGAACTGGTAGACCCGGTTCTCGTAGCTGTTGAGCTCGATGAGGCCGGAGTCGAGCCGCAGACCGCTGAGATCCAGCGCATCCATGATGAGATCGGGATTGAGGTCGGAATAGTTGAAACGCATGTCATCCACCATAAGAAAGGGGCGCCGTTGCGCCCCAGTCTATCACTACTCGGTTCAATGGCGTTCAACCCAACCGGTTGCGCCACGCTTTCCCGTCATCACTGCGGTCACTGGGGCCTGAACTGACCGGTCAGCCCTCGCC
>NZ_CAWNYS010000488.1:0-9164 GCF_963878295.1 Aeromonas sp. HMWF014
CAATGCAGGGCAAACTGTTTGCGATGCTGATGATCACCTACCGCTCTGATACCCTGCCGCCGGAACAGAGTCACCTGTCGAAGCCAGACGGTTTTATCAAGTCCTAGTCGTTCCATAATGAGAGTAAGATGAACCGGGATGTAGCCGCGCTTGTCTGCCCTGATGGCTCGCCCTGTCCAATCGACCAGCATCAGATAATCGGTGAAGGCATAGGGCAAGCAGCCGGACTTCTCCTTATCGGTAAACGGTAGCAATAGCGGGGGTAAGGCTTCAGATAGGGACGCGTTATCAAGGCGTTGCTTGATACTTGTGTAGTCGCTCTGCTCTGGTCGATCGGCAAGGGCTGCCCGCACCGGATTGAGATCTACATAAGTCATGCAAGCCAGCAAAGCTGATTCGGTGAGCAGCGCCTGACTTTTAAAGCGCCCTTCCCAGAAATGGCCCTTGCAGCCATCTTCCAGATTGGCCTGGCGAGCCAGAGTTTCATTGAGCAGCCGCACAAACCAACTGATGGAGTAAAGCCGCTCGCGCCACTGCCCTATCAGTTGTTTAACCACTGCAATCTCAGGTTCAATCAGGGATTCCACCTGATACCAGCGCCGCACCAACAGTGGCCATTGGAACAATGCAGCCCAACGCTCGGCCACCTCCCGTTCACTCCAGTTGGCGGCAGTATCGGGCTCAACCTTGAGCACCAGGTGGTAATGGTTGCTCATCACTGCATAGGCGCAGATACCGATGGCAAACAGCCTCGACAGCTGGCCCAGCTTGTCGACCACCCACTGGCGCCGATGTTCGTAGCTCTGACCAGAATGGATGTCTTCACCACACAAGAAAGCCCGCCGCACACAGCGACTGACCACGTGGTAGTAAGGCGTATCCTGCAAACTGATTTGACGTGAACGGGCAATGGTCATGGCGCATCCCTCGACAGTAACTCCTCAAGCCAAGTACAGGATTACGCCGTAGTCAAAAAGGTGGGTGTCCTAGTTCTGTTCCAAACGCAGAGAATCCCTTAGACATAAGATAGAACTATTTGAATCAAAAATATCTCCTAGCAATGGGCCGATAGAATTTCAAATGTTTCCAGCACCAGACAATGACCTTATATGGTATATGTTCCTTGTTGACATGCAAGGAAATGACTTATGTAGTGACCATAGCTTTGAATCTCATAGAATATTACCTTTTTTTGCATCAATAGGAGAGCAAATAGATAATATTTCAGAAGTGAGTGGTGTGCCTCATATAATTAAAAAACTAACATATGAAAAATCAAATAACACTGATGAAGCACTGTTTGAATTACTGGTTGCGACTCTCTATTTAAGAAATGGATACAATATAAAGTTTATAAAAGAAACGCCTCCAGTAAAACAGCCTGACATTAAAGTCGTAACTAACGAGGGACGAGACTTTTACGTTGAATGTAAAAGAGTATCAAGAAAAGGAGAATATTCGAGCATTGAGGAATCAACGTGGGATTCGATTTGGAAAGAATTGTGTAAGACAATGTTATCCACAAATAAGAACTATTGGGTCGATATCACCTTTAAAAAGGAGCTATGTGATGTTTCTCCCAAGAAAGTAATTGGTGCATTTAAAAGACTACACATTTCAGGTTGTGGTCCTTCTGGAATGAAATTCTACTCTAGCAGTTTTGATATGGTTTTACATAGAGTGAATCAAGTCAAGCTGACTTCACATTTTTCCCAAAACCTAGTAAAACCGCTAACACCCCAAATACATGATTTAATTTTTGGTAATGTTGACGCCAACGAAAAAAGATCCACCGCATGTCTCGCCAAAAAAATTGAACGACATGGTAATCAAAACTCTGTATTGAATATTTTTATTGATAAATTAAAGTTATGTGCTGGGGCCCAATGGCGATGTTCTGACACACAATCTATATCTAAAAGAGCAAAATATTTCAAATCCATTGCTGGTCGGGCAGCCCAACAAATTCCTCAAGAAGGGCTCGGGGTGATCCATATTTTATACGAAACTAATGAAGGGCCTAACATAGAGATTATAAGAAGGGAGAAAAATATATCAGCATTCAAAGATTTTTCATCTAAAAATACTCTAGGAATATTTCTGCATGGCGTTCACTTTTATCCAATGACAGATCACTTTGAATGGGCTGAAACACTCAGCGAGTACTCTATTACAGAAAATCTACAAGATAGTATTTTTGAAAAACCATTGCTATTAGATTTTGATATGCAAGGGGAAGCAGGAATTACAGGGCAAACTCACTGGGAACAAGACATTAAAAAATAGAATGTTTCAGTGAAATTAATAATTCGGTATTTAATACTGGACATTCCAAGTACTTTTTATGCTAGAAGGGAGCGAATTAATACGCCCCCTTCTCTATTAATTACCCTTCCTGATTTTCCCCAGCTACCGGTTCGGCACCGGCGGCGGGTTCAATCTCGATGCGGTCCACCCGCTGCAAACCACGGGGCAGCTTGGCGCCACGGCGGCCGCGCTCGCCACGGTAGTAGTCTAGATCAGAGGGTTTGAGGGTCAGCTTGCGCTTGCCGGCAAACAGGGTGACATATTGTCCCTGCGGGATAATGGCGGCCATCACCATAAACTCTTCCCGCGCTTTCACGCGAGCCGACGGTATGCTGATGAGCTTGTTGCCCTTGCCCTTGCCGAGCACCGGCAGGGTGTTGAGCGGGAACAGCAGCATGCGCCCCTCGTTGGAGATGGCCATGCAGAGATCGGTCTCTGGCGAGCCAATCTTCTGGGGTGCCATCACCTGGCCCCCTTCCGGCACTGTGAGCAGCGCCTTGCCATTCTTGTTCTTGCCGATGAGGTCGTCATAGGTGCAGACAAAGCCGTAACCGGCATCGCTCGCGATCAGATACGGCTCGCCCTCGTTGCCCATCACCAGATGGCGCACCTCTTCCCCCGCCCCCAACGCAAAGCGGCCGGTGAGCGGCTCGCCCTGACTGCGGGCAGATGGCAGTGTGTGGGCTTCCAGTGCATAGGTACGGCCCAGGGTGGAGAGGAACACAGCCTGCTGGTTGCTGCGGCCACAAGCGTGGGCCAGATAGTTATCCCCCGCCTTGTAGGAGAGCCCCGCCACGTCCACGTCGTGGCCCTTGGCGGCCCGCACCCAACCTTTATCGGAGAGGATGACGGTAACCGGCTCGCTCGGGGTCAGCTCTTTTTCAGTCAGGGCTACCGCGCTGGCGCGCTCCACCAGCGGGGTGCGGCGATCGTCGCCGTACTTCTCGGCATCCGCCAGCAGCTCTTTCTTGAGCAGGGTATTGAGGCGGCGCTCCGAGCCCAGGATCAGTTGCAGCTTGTCCCGTTCAATCGCCAGTTCATCCTGCTCGGCGCGCAGCTTGAACTCTTCGAGTTTGGCCAGATGGCGCAGTTTGATCTCGAGGATAGCCTCGGCTTGGGTTTCGCTGATATTGAAGCGCTCCACCATCACCTTGCCCGGCTCATCCTCGGTGCGGATGATCTCGATCACCTCGTCGATATTGAGGTAGGCCACCAGCAAGCCTTCGAGGATGTGCAGGCGAGCCAGCACCTTGTCGAGGCGATACTGCAAGCGACGACGCACCGTCTCGCGGCGGAAGATGATCCACTCGGAGAGGATCATCTTGAGGGTCTTCACCTGCGGCCGGTTGTCGAGGCCGAGGATGTTGAGGTTGACCCGATAGTTCTTCTCCAGATCCGTGGTGGCGAACAGGTGGGCCATCAGCCCCTCCACATCCACCCGGTTGGAGCGGGGCACGATCACCAGACGGGTCGGGTTCTCGTGGTCCGATTCATCGCGCAGGTCGGTGACCATCGGCAGCTTCTTGGCCACCATCTGGGCGGCGATCTGCTCCATGATCTTGGCGCCGGAGGCCTGATGGGGCAGCGCCGTGATGACGATATCGCCATCCTCCTCGTTCCACACTGCTCGCTGCTTGATGGAGCCCTTGCCGGTCTCGTAGATTTTGCGGATATCATCGCGCGGGGTGATGATCTCGGCGCTGGTCGGGTAGTCCGGCCCCTGAATGTGCGCCATCAGCGCATCCAGCCCCGCATCGGGGTTGTCGAGCAGCTCGGCACAGGCGTAGGCCACCTCCCGCGCGTTGTGGGGCGGAATGTCGGTCGCCATGCCCACGGCGATGCCGGTGATGCCGTTGAGCAGTATGTGGGGCAGGCGGGCGGGCAGTACCACGGGTTCTTTCATGGTGCCGTCGAAGTTCGGCGTCCACTCCACAGTGCCTTGGCCCAATTCCGAGAGCAGCAGCTCGGAGAAGCGCGACAACCGCGCCTCGGTATAACGCATGGCGGCGAAGGATTTGGGATCGTCCGGCGCCCCCCAGTTGCCCTGACCGTCCACCAGCGGGTAACGGTAAGAGAAGGGCTGGGCCATCAGCACCATGGCTTCATAACAGGCGCTGTCGCCGTGCGGGTGGTACTTACCCAGCACGTCACCCACGGTACGGGCGGATTTCTTGTGCTTGGAGAGGGCCGACAGACCCAGCTCGCTCATGGCGTAGATGATGCGCCGCTGCACCGGTTTGAGACCATCGCCGATATGCGGCAAGGCCCGATCCATGATGACGTACATGGAGTAGTTCAAGTAAGCCTGTTCGGTAAAGGTGCGCATTGGCTGGCGCTCTACTCCGTCCAGACTGAGCTCGATAGCATCACTCATGTGATTTTCTCTTTCGGTTCGGGAGCCGCCACAGGGCGACTCCGGCTAAATGCTTGCTGGCCCGCACAGGGCCAGCCGACGGCTTAGATGATGGCGAGATTACCCTGCTCGATCAGCCACTCCCCATTACTGAGAGAAGTGAACTAGATGATGGCAAGGTTTCCCTTCTCCTCTAACCATTCACGACGATCGCCGGAGCGTTTCTTGGCCAGCAGCATGTCCATCAGTTGCAGGGTCTCGTCCCCCTCCTCCATCTCGCCCATGGTGAGTTGCACCAGACGGCGGGTATTGGGATCCATGGTGGTTTCCCGCAGCTGTTTCGGGTTCATCTCACCCAGACCCTTGAATCGGGTCACCATCACCTTGCCCTTCTTCTTCTCGGCTTCGACCCGCTGCAGCACGCCGTTCTTCTCGTCCTCGTCGAGGGCGTAGAACACCTCCTTGCCGATGTCGATCCGGTAAAGCGGCGGCATAGCCACATAGACGTGGCCCTTGTTGACCAGGGTGCGGAAGTGCCTCACGAACAGGGCGCAGAGCAGGGTGGCGATATGCAGACCGTCCGAGTCCGCATCCGCGAGGATGCACACCTTGCCGTAGCGCAGGCCGCTGAGATCCTCGGAGTCGGGATCGAGCCCGATGGCCACCGAGATATCGTGCACCTCTTGGGAGGCGAGCACCTGACCGGCCTCCACTTCCCAGGTGTTCAGGATCTTGCCGCGCAGGGGCATGATGGCCTGAAATTCGCGGTCGCGCGCCTGCTTGGCGCTGCCGCCCGCGGAGTCACCCTCCACCAGGAACAGTTCGCCCTGCATGGGGTCGGCACAGTTGCAGTCGGTGAGCTTGCCGGGCAGCGCCGGGCCCTGGGTAATCTTCTTGCGCACCACCGTCTTGGCGGCGCGCAGTCGGCGCTGGGCGCTGCTGATGCAGATCTCGGCGATCTGCTCCGCCAGCTCGGTGTTGCTGTTGAGGAACAGGCTGAAGGCATCCTTCACCACCCCCGACACGAAGGCCGAGCTCTGGCGCGACGACAGCCGCTCCTTGGTCTGACCGGCGAACTGGGGATCCTGCATCTTGATGGAGAGGATGTAGGCGCAGCGATCCCAGATATCTTCCGGGGTCAGCTTGACCCCGCGCGGCAGCAAGTTGCGGAACTCGCAGAACTCGCGCATGGCGTCGAGGAGACCCTGGCGCAGGCCATTGACGTGAGTACCGCCCTGGGGCGTCGGGATCAGGTTCACATAGGATTCGGCGAGGCACTCACCCCCTTCCGGCAACCAGCAGAGTGCCCAGTCCACCGCAGACTGTTCGGTGCTGAAGGCGCCGACGAAGGGCTGCTCCGGCAGGCAGGTGAACTGCTTGACCGCATCGACCAGATAATCCTTGAGGCCATCTTCGTAGCACCACTCCAGCTTGATGCCGGTGTTCTTGTCGAGGAACTTGATGGTGAGGCCGGGGCAGAGCACGGCCTTGGCCTTGAGCAGGTGCTCCAGCTTGGTAACCGAGAAGCGGGGCGAGTCGAAATAGCTCGCCTGCGGCCAGAAGCGCACCCGGGTGCCGGTGTTGCGGCGACCGCAGGTGCCGGTGATGGTCAGCTCCTGCACCTTGTCGCCACGCTCGAAGGCGATGTCATAGACCTGACCGTCGCGACGCACCGTCACCTCGACCCGATCAGAGAGAGCGTTCACCACCGAAATACCCACCCCGTGCAGACCGCCGGAGAACTGGTAGTTCTTGTTGGAGAACTTGCCCCCCGCGTGCAGCTTGCAGAGGATCAGCTCCACACCACACACCCCCTCCTCCGGGTGGATATCGACCGGCATGCCACGGCCGTCATCGATCACCTCGAGGGACTGGTCTTCATACAGGGTCACCTCCAGGGTACGGGCGTGGCCCGCTAGCGCTTCGTCGACGCTGTTGTCGATGACCTCCTGGCCGAGGTGATTGGGCCGGGTGGTGTCGGTATACATGCCGGGGCGACGACGCACCGGTTCAAGGCCATTGAGGACCTCAATGGCATCCGCATTGTATTGAGTGGACATGGAGGGCCTTGCGAATTGACGTTTGGGGAGAATCTTAACTGCTACGCGGGGGCAGAACAAACTCCCCGCGCCGAAAGCTTGATCTGAAGGGCCAAGCTTGACTCAACGGCCGACTGTCGGGTCGGCCCGTATCTTCTTATTCACGATCCGCCGGATGGTTGATCCCGTCGCGCAGCGGCACCTCATCCAGCTCAAACGGGTTGACCCCCTCAAGGCAGGCGAGGTTGTAGCCATACTCGGCCGGATTGGATCGACGTTGATGATGGGTATAGATACCGCAGATGCTGCAGAAGTAATGTTTCGCGGTACGGGTGTTGAACTGGTAGCAGCGCAGCGCCGCCTCCCCCTGCAAGATCTGGATCCCTGAGAGCGGCACCGAGGCAACGATGGCACCGCGTCGTCGGCAGAGAGAGCAGTCGCAGCGGCGCGGATCCACCACGCCATCCGGCAGGGTAAGCACCAGCACCACGGCCCCGCAGTGACAGCTGGCCTTGTGCTTTTCCTCAATCACTGTGTTGCCGATGAGCTTGATCATGTCACCTTCTTGCCTTGTGTATAAGGTGCCTTTGCTACAACCCGAGAAAGCGAACGATCTGGGCGGGGTAGCGTTCAAACGCGACAAAAGCGTGGTTGCCACCGCACTCCAGCGACAGGCGGGCAAAGCGGTATTCATCCAGCGCCTTGCGATAGTCGAGCACCTCATCCTCCTGCTGTTGCAGGATCCAGAGCCGCTCGGGGGCCGTCACCGGCACTGCCAACGCCCGCAGCTCGCCCATGTGTGCCGGCAGCAGCTCGTACTGCTCATCGGTATAGGGATTGGTCTGAGGGCCCAGGTAGTCGCACAACAACTCGTGAGGGCGCACCGCTGGGTTGATCAGGGCCGCGCGACAACCATACAACTCGCTCACCCGGGTGGCCATAAAGCCGCCGAGGGAGCTGCCCACGACACCAAGCTTGAGGCGGTCACCGTGGCGGGCGATGGCCTCTTCAACGGTCTGCGCTATGGCGGCCCAAGCCGCCGCCGGCGTATTGGGCTGGGCCGGAATAATGAGCTCGATGTCGGGTCTGTATTGCGCCACCCAGGCAGCCATCTGCTGCGCCTTGGCAGAGCCGGGGGAAGAGTTGAAACCGTGCAGATAAAGCAAAACGGAGGTCATGGAAGCGGCCTCCTCAATAGCCGGTGGCATCGGGGTCGGGCACAAACTGCCCCACCGGCAGACGCCACACCTGGCTCGCTACCCGGCCATCCGGATGCAGGGTGAGATAGCGCCAGCCCGGACCTGATTCGTCCAGCGCAAAGCCATCGCTGAGCGGCTTGAACTGAATGCAGGTGGAGGGGCTGGCAATCAGCCGCACTCCGCGATGCATCTCGTCAAATTCCTGATGGACATGGCCAAACAAGATGGTTTTCTGCTGGGGATGACGAGCCAGCACGGCGAACAGATCGTCAGCATTCTTGAGATTGTGCTGATCCAGCCAGGCGCAACCCACAGGCACGGCCTGATGGTGCAAGGCTATCAGGACATGACGCTCGGGGTGCTGGCGCAGGGCCTGGTCGAGCGTCGCCAGCTGATGATCGCCGAGTACGCCGTGAGGTTTGCCGCGTACCTGGGTATCCAGCAGTATCACCTGCCAGTGCTCCCCCACCAGCTGCTTGGCCTCGCTGATCCCGGCCGCATGCAGGTATTCGGTCATCAGGGGACCGTCGTCATGGTTGCCGGGCAGCCAGTAGATGGGACGTGCCAGCTTTGCCATCATGCTGGCAAAGCGCTGGTAGGATTCCGGACTGTGATCCTGCGACAGATCGCCGGTCGCCAGGATCAGATCAAACGGATGATCATTGGCCTGCACCCGCTCCAGCACGGCAGCCAGGCTCTCTGCGGTGCGTATAGCCAATAGCCGCCCCTCGGCACTCGCGAAGAGGTGGGTGTCGGTAATTTGTAACAGGCGCACACTGCCGTCCTGCGCCTGGGGTAGCTCTGTTTCCAAAATCACGCTTCTTATAAGTTCAACTAGAGGATATTTATCTGGCTGGCACCATGTCTGAGACAAAATCTTAGCCAATCGGCCAGGAACAGATTTACCTGCTCCTTTTCATCCCGCTGGTGCATTTTCTTATTGGGATAATCATAACGTGGTTGCAACCTCGAAATCTGTTGCGCCGCACACACTTCCGCCATCCGCACGTCATGATACAAACGAATCTCGATGCGAGCCTGCAAGTAGCTCGGCAACTCCGGGTTGTGCTGGGCCAGGATCACCTGACTGGTGAAGCGGCTCTCCTCGCTGACGGTGAGCTGGAACTGCAGGCCATTGCCCACCTGATAGCGGCGTTCGGCCCCGACTGTGCCACCGGGTGGCAACAGTTTCATCAAGGCCATGTAGTTCACCTCACAGGTACGCTGCAGGGACATTAAGTCAGGTACATAGCGTTTCATCGAGCT
>NZ_CAWNYS010000489.1:0-1567 GCF_963878295.1 Aeromonas sp. HMWF014
CCCATATCAAGGGCTATCAGCCCGAGCTGGCCCCCGCCTGGCAGGGCTATCTGCGCGATCTCGCCTGGCAGCGGATGGATGAAGCGGGCCGGGTCCGGCTGGCGGCTGGCGCCGAGGGCTGGAGCCAATGGGTGCTTGGCCAAATCTACTCGCCCTTTGGCGGCGTTTCCCGCGCCGAGTGGCAGAGCGATCCGCTGTTGTTGACCCGGGCCGGGGTGCTGGCAGAGGCTCGCGGCCCCATGCAACTCAAGGAGGGTTGGCTGGTCAGCCGGGACAAGGCGGGTCGCGACTGGTTCATGGTGCGGGCCGAGCTGGATCTCTCCGCCTTTGATATCCAGCGCAACCAGGGGTTGCTGAGGGCACTCGACAACGCCGAGCACCGGCTGGCCGAAGCCTATCCCGGTGCCGAGCTGCTGCGCCGTGGCACCCTTTTCTACAGCCAGCACGCTAGCAACCTGGCCCAGCAGGACATCTCCACCATAGGGCTTGGCTCCATGATCGGCGTCATTCTGCTTATCTGGGGCGTATTTCGCTCGACCCGGGCGCTGCTGCTCTCCCTGCTGCCCATCTGCGTGGGACTGATGTGGGGGCTGGGCACTGTGCTCATCCTGTTTGGCGAGATCCATCTCTTCACCCTGGTAATCAGCAGCAGCCTCATCGGCATCGCCATCGACTACGCCATCCATTTCCTGTGCGAGCGACGGCTGCACGGCGACGACGAGACGCCGCATCAGACCCGACTACGGCTGTTGCCGAGCCTCTCGCTGGCGGTGCTGACGACCCTGATCGGCTATGGCCTGCTCTGGCTCGCCCCCTTCCCCGGGCTGCAACAGCTGGCGGTGTGCGCACTGGCGGGCCTGTTCAGCGCTTTCATCACTGTGCTCTGTCTGTTCCCGCGCTGGTCGGGCCCCCTGCCGACCCGGCCCCTGCGCAGCCAGCCACTGCTGATGGCCTGGCTCAGTGCCTGGCAGCAGCGTCGCCTGGTGCGCATTGGCCTGCCGCTGCTCTGCCTGCTGCTGGCCACCCTTGGCATCAGCCAACTGCAGGTGGATGACGACATACGCCGGCTGCAACCCTTGCCGGTGGAACTGCAGGCGCAGGAGAACCAGATCAAGGCCCTGACCGGTCAGCAGGGGGGCATGCAGGGTTTTCTGGTGACAGGCACGGATGCCGAGCAGGCGCTGCAACGGCTGGAGCGACTGGATGGCCAGCTGGTCGAGCTTAAAGACAGTGGCGCATTGCGGGACTTTGTCTCCCTCAGTCGCTGGCTGCCCTCGCTGGCGCGGCAGCAGCAGGATGCGGCCGCCATTCGGCCCCTGTTGCCCCAGGTGGTGACCCGACTGCAAGAGGCCGGGGTGCCAATACCAGCAGGGGGGCAAGGGCCCGCCCGTCAGCCTGACTGGTTGACCCCGACAGCCTGGCTGGCCAGCCCGGTCAGCGAGGGGAGCCGTCTGCTGTGGCACTCGCTGGAGGATGGCCGCGTCGCCATCTGGGTGCCGCTGGTCGGGGTGCAGGGCGAGGTCGCCCTGACGGCGCTGGCAGCTGCCGAGCAGGGTATCTACTGGCA
>NZ_CAWNYS010000490.1:0-2262 GCF_963878295.1 Aeromonas sp. HMWF014
ATGGTGGCCCTCGGCGGCGGTTCGACCGAGTTTCGTAAAGTGCAGGTGTTTAAAGCGGGCAGCGGCACCGTCAAAGACAGCGCCAATCAGGTGATGGCCAATGCCAGCAAAGGGGCCATTGGCTGGCTGGCGACAAGCAAGATGGGGACGGGACTTGCCGCCGAGCCTAGCCTACCCGTCCAGTTTGAAGAGGCTGCGCCGGTCGTAGACCGCAGCGAGAACCCGATAGCGGTACAGGCCGGAGAGGTCATCGGTCACTGGGGTGAACATCAAATAGCCAAAGCCGGTGCAAGTGGCTTAGTGAAAGACGCCGACAGTAAAGCCGTGCACTTTGAGGTGTTTGTTGCAGACAGCGATAAGCAGGCGCTTGAAGATTGTATCAATAACAAGGCGCGGGTAAGCGGTGGCCAAGGCTACCTGCTATTGAACCAAGAGGTCACCACCTATCGTCTTACCAGCGATAGCCAGCATGGTTTTCACGATGTTGCCAAATTTGGGCCACAGGTCTTACCGTTGGCCGTGAAAGAGTCCGATAAAGTCAGTCACGGTGCCAACAACTTTGTGAAGGTGCGTGAACGGACTGCCGCTGACGGGGAGCTGGCGGGCGAGTTTGTATTGCTGGCCGATGGTGTCGAAGTGGTCAGCCAGCATGACTGGCACAAGCTGGGCGTCAAGCTGGTCGATGGCAGCAGTGATGAAGATGGCTTTTTAGACAAGGCTGATACTGCTACGGATAGCGAAGAGTCCCCACAGAAAGAGGCGAGCGAATTTTTCAGCACCCTCTATGACAAGCTGGTGACAGATAGAGACAACGATGGCACCCTGAGCGGCAACGATATCAAGGCCGCGCTGGCCGATGAGGAATTGGCGGGCAAGTTGCGCATGTTGTTTATCAAGCATAAAAGCGAATGGGTAAAGCCAGGCGATTGGCCGCGTCTCAAGCAGGAGTTGGCTGACCAGCCGAAGCTCTATGAATATGCGATGCAGGTACACAACAATATGGCGTGGATGGAAGATGCCAGCGCGATCTTGGGTGATACCAAGCCTTGGTTTATTCATCCTGTGGGGATGATGGGGTTATTATCCCCTGTTGTTTTGACCTCCATTAAATGCCATAAATGCCATAAATGTCAAAAAGACATATCACTATCTTTTGAGTTTATGCGAACATTTACTCCATCATCTGTTTCAGATTCTCGCCTTCATGATTTTATTGCCAGATGGAATGAGAGTGCAATTAGCTATGGCATTAGTTCTTGTGAGCAAGTAATAAATTTACTGGGACAAGGAAAACATGAAACGAAACGATTCACTGCGTTCAGGGAGTCTTTAGTTTATAGAAGTTACACTGCAGAATATTTATACTCTATGGCTCCAACTGCCATCAATAATGGTTTCGCACGAAAAGGTTTGAGTTTATCCAGAGATGAGAAGATGGATTATATAAGACGCCATCTATTGAATAATGATGCTGGTTATGGAGAGCATGCTTTTGGGAGCAATGAGTTTCCAGGGAAAGATTATCGCGGACGTGGCTTGTTGCATTTAACTCATGCGGAAAACTATAGATTGTGTGCTCTGGCGACAGGTTTAAATATATACTCTAACCCAGAGTTAGTTGAAAGTGATATGTCATCCATAGTATTGTCTGGGTTTTGGTTTTGGAGTTCAAACAATTTAGGTTCTATCGCAGATAGTAACGTAAATCATCTAGATAAAGTAAAGAAGATTACTAAGATTATAAACCCTGGCCTAAAAGGTCTTGAGGAACGGGTTGAATTTACAGCGGAAGCAAGAGAGCTTCATGTTAGATTATTTGGGGAGTGTAATTGATGCCAGCTTTATTCTTTCTTTTTTTATTGTCGTTTACTTGTGCTGCACAGTCAGAGATATCAATTCAAGGCAATGAGGGGAAACTATTTTTCGTAGACAAGGTTGATGAGGCTGTCGGCGATACTGTTATCGCGACATTCTTTGATGAAAATAACGGGGCAAAATATTTTGTTGATTACCTTCCTTATTTATCTTCTAAGGGAAAAGTGCAGGATGCCTTCTACTTAAACACAGGTAAATTAAAGAGCCGATATTTTGTCATTCAACAATCCCAAATAGACTCAGACACAGGAATGAACTGGTCTAATTATTTTAATGTTATCGTGTTTTCTTATGTTAATGGGAAGTTGACTAAGGATGATAAATTAACATCTTATTTTGGTTCTGGTGGAGATATTGTAAATCCTAATGGAGCTAACAGTATAGCTT
>NZ_CAWNYS010000491.1:0-4050 GCF_963878295.1 Aeromonas sp. HMWF014
GAGGTGAACACCCCCAATGTGTTCGCGGATCAGGTGGAGTGGTTCTGCCGCCACCTCAAGGCGCGTCCCGAGGTGAGCATCTCCATCCACACCCACAACGATCGGGGCTGCGGGGTGGCCGCCGCCGAGCTGGCGGTGCTGGCGGGGGCCGATCGCATTGAGGGCACCCTGCTCGGCAATGGCGAGCGTACCGGCAACATGGACATAGTCACCATGGCCATGAACCTCTACAGCCAGGGCGTAGACCCCGAGCTGGATCTCTCTGACATGGATGCCATCGTCGCCACCGTGGGGGCCTGCACCCAGATAGCCCTGCACCCGCGCCACCCCTACGCGGGCGAGCTGGTCTACACGGCGTTTTCCGGCAGTCATCAGGATGCCATTCGCAAATCCCTGGCGGCCGAGAAGCCCAATGCCTATTGGGATGTGGCTTATTTGCCCATCGATCCCGCAGACTTGGGCCGCAGCTACGAGGCGGTGATCCGCATTAACAGCCAGTCCGGCAAGGGCGGCGTCACCTATCTGCTGGAGCGCGACCTTGGCCTGCAGCTGCCGCGCTGGTTGCAAATCGACTTCAGTCGCCGGGTACAGGCGCAGGCCGAGGCAAGCAGCAGCGAAATAAGCCCTGAGCAGATCCGCGCCCTGTTCGAGCAGCACTACCTCGAGCCGGTGCACGGTTATCGCATCGGTCGCTTCCAGCTTGGTCACGACAGTCAGGAGAGTCTGCGCCTCGAGTTGCAGACCCCGAACGGCGTACTGCAACTGTGCGGTGAAGGGGAGGGGGCCATCACTGCGCTGGTCAACGGCTGGGAGCGCCAGACCGGGATGCATATCGACGTGCTCGATTACTCGGAACATGCCCTCAGCGCCGGCACCGAGTCCCGCGCCGCTGCCTATGTGCTGCTGAGTGTCGATGGTCAGCGCATGTGCGGTGTCGCCATCGGTCGTGACGTGGTCAACGCTTCCTTGCAGGCGGTGATCAATGGCGCGGCGCAAATTGAGGCCCTGCGCCAGACGGCTTGATCCGCCCCCTACTCTGCTGCCGGGACACTGTCTTTACCTCTGGTCATGGCCGATACATCGGCAAGGCCCCCGTCCAACCGGCGGGGGCCTGGTTGTGTCAGCGGCCGGTGCTATCTGGCTGGCGAGGCTACTGTCTTCAGATCCCCCAATCAATCCTCTACAATGCCCTGCTGCTGGGGCTCGGACTTGTCTGCTCAAGCCTGTGGCGCCTCATCCATCGGGAAGCTTTCATGCATCATCTCACTCGTTATCCTCATCATGTCGGGCCCCTGCTGGCCGCCTTGCTGCTGGCTGGCTGTGCCAGCGAACCGGCCAGTCAGGGCGATACCCGCAAACCTGGCAGTGCCGCCATCACAGGCCCGGCCATTACCAAACCCGCCGCTCTGCCCAAGGCCAAGACCCCCAGAGCCCCGGCCAGCATGCAGTCGCGCATAGTGCTCCTGTTGCCAGCCCGTACCGTGGATCGTAACGGCTGGGCGCAGGACATAGTCACTGCCCTCGCCAAACAGGATCTGGCCGTGACCGACGAGAACGTTTGCTCAGTGCTGGCGGTAGTCGAGCAGGAGTCCACCTTTCAGGCCGATCCCGTGGTGCCGGGCCTTGGCAAGATCGCCTGGCAGGAGATCAACGCCCGTGCCGGCAAGTTGTTGATCCCCGAGTTTATGGTGCGCACGGCGCTCAGCATCCATTCCCCCACCGGCAAGAGCTATGCCGAGCGCATTGACAAGCTGCGCACCGAGCGGGAAATGAGCGAGATCTTCGAGGACATGATAGGGGAGGTGCCCATGGGCAAGACCCTGTTTGGCAACATGAACCCGGTGCGTACCGGCGGCCCCATGCAGGTCAGCATCGCCTTCGCCGAGGCCAACGCCCGTGGCTACCCTTATCCCGTCAAGGACTCCATTCGCCACGAAGTCTTTACCCGCCGTGGCGGCATCTGGTTTGGCACCAAGCACCTGCTGGGTTATCCCGCAGACTACCCGGATGCCCTCTACCGCTTCGCCGACTTCAATGCAGGCTGGTACGCCAGCCGCAACGCCGCTTTTCAGGCCGCAGTCAGCCGTTTAAGTGGTAAAACCCTGGCGCTGGACGGGGACCTTATTCGCTATGACTCTGATTTACCCGGCAAGACGGAGCTGGCGGTCTATACCCTTGCCAGCCGGGTCAATATGAGCAAACAGGCCATTCACCAGAGCCTGAAACTGGGGGATACCGCCGCATTTTCCAAGACCGACCTCTACCATAGGGTCTTTACCCTGGCCGACAAGCAAGCCGGCAAGCGGCAACCCCGCGCCGTGCTGCCGGGCATCTCCCTGAAGAGCCCCAAGATCACCCGCAACCTCACCACCGCCTGGTTTGCCAAACGGGTGCAGTGGCGCCAGCAAACCTGCTTGAAACGGTTGGGGTCCTTGTAATCGCAAAAAAGGCGGCCAGTAGGCCTAATGCAAGTCAGTCAAGAGAATGTGGGTCTCAGCCCGCGAGGGATGAGGGCCAAAAAGTGAGGGAGGCATAATGCCTCACTGTGCAAGGTAGCCAAGACCCTGCGCTCATTTCTGACCGACGAGTCACTCCTGACGGTGCTGTATTTGGCGCTGCATCAGATAGGTAAGAAATGGACCATGCCGATACGGGACTGGCAGCAGGCGATGAGCCTATTCGGCGAGCGCTGTAACTCACAGCCACAGACACAGAAAAATTTACAATCTCACATACAGCGGGCCACCAACCGGGTGCGGGTCACGTTGATGTCGTAGATGCTGCTGTCGAGCTCGATCCAGAGCCCCAGTGATTTTTTCGTCGCGCCAAGCCGATTATCTCCGCTGCATTAATTTTTTGTTCACTTGACCGGGTGTATAACGAAAGCCTTTCAAGGAGGAAAAAGAGATGGCGACAGGGTGTGTCAGCCGCAGCGGGGGCCATCCGGTTCCCCAGGATGGATGCTCACTGACGTTGATGGGAGTCACCAGATGCAGGATATACTGCTTGCCATATGGCAACAGGACTTTGACCAATTGATCCAGATGCAGGCGGTGGGCCTGCTCGTCACCTGTCTGGTGGTGATCCTCTTTCTCGAATCAAGCTTCGTCTTTTTGCCCCTGCCCGGTGACAGTCTGGTGCTGCTGGCCGGTGGTCTGGTGGGCATGGGGGTGCTTGGCCCCGAAGTCACACTGATTTACTTGCCCCTTGCAGCCGGGCTTGGCAGCCTGATCGCCTATCTGCAGGGCCATGCGCTGCACGGCACCTCCTTCATGGGCCATGTGGAGCGGATGATCCCCGCTGGCAGTCTGCCACGAGCCTCGCGTCTGCTGCAGAACTACGGTTTCTGGGCTCTGTTCTCCTCCCGCTTCGTGCCCTTTGTCAGGGTGCTGACGCCCATGCTGATGGGGGTTTCGCGCCTGCATCTGCCGCGGGTGATGATGGCAAGCTTTGCCAGCGCCTTCCTCTGGGCCCTGCTGCTGAGTCTGGTGGGCAAGTTCGTGATGGCTGCCCCCGTGTTTGAGCAGTATCACGAGCTGATAACCAAGGGTCTGCTGGTGACTTCCCTTGGCCTGTTCGTCATCGCCATGGCGGCCATTGCCATCCGGCTGTTCAAGCGCCCGACCAACCGTATCCGCTGATCGGCTGCGGGTGGTCAAGGTCACCCGCGTGTTTTTTTGTGAATGTTCACCTGGCCAAGGTGCGGTGCCGAGCGGACCGCCAGGGTCGCCTATCCCCGTTCAAGCAGGTACCTGGCAGGAGGATAAAAACTCAGGTCATTTGAGGCAGAATTTGTGATGCCTATCTGTTACACTTCGCGCCCGCCATTTTCCGGCTCACTTTCTGACTTGATGTCGGACGCAGCCACCGGTGGTATCAACCTCCGCCTCGCCTACGCCGAGCCGCAAGCCAAACACAGCCCAGCTGGAACACAGGAACCCAATTTATGAGATTTGAATCGTTCGATTTTGCCCCCGAGATTTTGCGTGCTGTCTCAGATTGCGGTTATCAGGAGATGACCCCTGTGCAGCGCCAGGCGATCCCGACCAT
>NZ_CAWNYS010000492.1:0-1338 GCF_963878295.1 Aeromonas sp. HMWF014
GAGGGCAAACAGGGCAAACACGAAGTTCGCCATCGGGCCCGCCGCGACGATGGCCATCCGTGCCCAGACACTCTTGTGATTGAAAGCATATTGCTCATCACCGGGTTGGAGCTCATCGACCCGGCCATCCAGCATTTTGACGTAGCCGCCGAGCGGGATCAGCGCCAGCACATACTCGGTGCCATCCTTGCCAACCCGACGCCAGATCGCCTTGCCAAAACCGATGGAGAAGCGTTCGACCTTGACGCCACAGCGACGAGCCACCCAGAAGTGGCCGAATTCATGAACCGCAACCAGCAACCCGAGGGCAACGATAAAGGCACCGATGTTCCACAACACGCCGCCCATCAGTCAGCCACCTCGATTTCATGCAGGGTCCGATACCCGAAGGCAAGGATAAAGGCAGCACAATGCCACGAAATACCACTCATCAGCTAAGCTCCTCAATCAAATTGTGAGCACGGGCACGGGCCGCACTATCCAGCGCAATCAAATCATCCAGTGACCCCACGGCAGAACTGCCCAGTGCCGCCATGATGGCCTCATTGACTCTGGCAATATCCATAAAACCGATCCGCTCTGCAAGGAAAGCTGCAACGGCCTCTTCATTGGCAGCATTGAGCGACGTGGTCGCCGCCTGTCCTTGCTGGCAGGCACTCATGGCCAGCGCCAGGCAGGGATAGCGATCGTAATCGGGCCGGATAAAGCTGAATTCTCCGACACTGAAGAAATCCAAAGGTTCCACCCCAGACTCAACACGACGTGGATAGGCCAGGGCATGGGCGATGGGTGTACACATGTCAGGGTTGCCAAGCTGGGCCAGCACTGAGCCATCCTTGTACTGCACCATGGAGTGGATGACGGACTGGGGATGGATCACCACCTGGATCTGCTCGGGCGCGGCATTGAACAGCCAGCGCGCCTCTATGTACTCCAGCCCCTTGTTCATCATGGTGGCGGAGTCCACCGAGATCTTGGCACCCATTGACCAGTTCGGGTGGGCAATGGCCTGGGCTGGCGTGACATGCGCCAACTCCTGAATGTTGGTGTAGCGGAACGGGCCGCCGGAGCCGGTCAGCAGTATCTTGCTGATGCCCGCTCCCGCCAGATCACAGAAACCGGGCTGACGCTGAATGGCTTCGGGCAGGCACTGGAAAATCGCATTGTGCTCGCTATCGATGGGCAGCAGTTCGGCACCGTACTCGCGCACCGCCTCCATGAAGAAAGCACCGGACATCACCAGTGCCTCCTTGTTGGCCAGCAGGATACGCTTGCCAGCGCGCACGGCGGCCATGGTGGGTGCCAAACCCGCAGCACCGACGATGGCCGCCATCACGC
>NZ_CAWNYS010000492.1:1348-8827 GCF_963878295.1 Aeromonas sp. HMWF014
ACCGGACAGTACGCAGGTCACGCTGCCATGGGCCTTGAGCCGGCCTGCCAGTGTAGCAGCCGCGTCTTCATCCACCATGACGGCGAAACGGGGGGAGAATTCGAGACAGTCGCGCAACATGGCATCCACGCTGCGGGCCGCCGTCAGTGCCAATACCTGCCAACGGCCCGGATTCTGCCGCAGTACCTTGAGGGTGCTCTGACCGATAGAGCCAGACGCGCCCAGGATCACCAGGTTATGCATCAACACTCCCGACTTGCTAACGGATGGATGGAGCCGAAAGCCTTCAAGATCATCAGACTATTCATTAACACTCCTGAACGAGTAACAGACTGACGGAGCCGGACGCTCCCGGGATCATCAGCGAGTGAGGCATCAGAATTCCTGGCTGAGCAACAGATAGCTGAGCAGGAACACCGGCAGGGCGGCCGTCAGGCTATCGATCCGGTCGAGAATGCCGCCATGACCGGGCAGCAGGGTACCAGAATCCTTGATGCCCGCCTCCCGCTTGAACATGCTCTCGGTCAGATCGCCGAGTACGGATGCCAGCACTGCCAGCAGGGAGCAAAACAGCACAATGGCCATCTTGGCGGGCACGAAATCCATGAACCAGGTCACAGCAACGGCCAGCAGGCTGGCAGTAAACAGGCCGCCAAACATGCCTTCGATGGTTTTACCCGGGCTGACGGCCGGTGCCAGCTTGTGTTTGCCAAACGCCTTACCGAAAAAGTACGCGCCAGAATCTGCCGCCCAGACCAACCCCATGACGAACAGCAGGATCCAGGACCCCATCATGGGGTCGTGATAGAAGTTGTAACCACGGATAGCCACCAGGGACCAGAAGAAGGGCACCAGGGTCACCAGACCGAACAGGGACTTGAGCCAGATGGACTCTTTCCACAGCTTGGCGCTCTGGGGATAACGCAATACCAGCAATAGCCCCAGCAGCCACCAGCTGCACGCGGTCCAGAGCACACCCATCACCAGCGGGTTCAGATGAGGAGTCCACAGCTGCTCGACCGGCAGCAGGAACAGGCTGGCACCGAGCAGCAGACAGAACACCAGCGGCAACCATTGCTGCGGCTGGGCAGAAACGAAGCCGCTCCACTCGCGGCTGGCCAACAGAAACACCAAGGCTGCCAACAGGGCAAAGAATTTCAACGGCAGAAAAAATAGCGCCCCCAACACCAGGGGAACCAGTAGCAATGCGGTAATAATTCGTTGTTTTAGCAAAAGAAACCTCTCTCTTGGGAGGGGATTTAGCCGGTCTGATGCTCGGCGATCAATTCCCGTATCTGTTCACCCGTACACCCGAAGCGACGCTCGCGGGCAACGAAAGAGGCGACCGCCTCACTGAACTCGGCCTCGTTGAAATCGGGCCACAATACCGGGGTAAAATAGAGCTCTGCATAGGCGAGCTGCCATAACACAAAATTGCTGATGCGATGATCGCCGCCGGTCCGGATCAGCAGATCCACAGGGGGCAGGTCGGCCATGCAGACCTGTCCGGCCAGCAGTGACTCATCAATGGCATCGGCGTCCAGCTCGCCTGCCGCCACGGCACGGGCCAGTTTACGGGCCGCCAGGGCGATATCCCACTGACCACCGTAATTGGCGGCAATATTGAGGGTCAGCCCCTGGTTGTCGGCGGTCAGGGCCTCGGCCTTGGCGATCTTGGCTTGCAAGCGGTCGCTGAAGCGGGCGGTATCACCGATCACCTTGAGCCGGATCCCGTTGCTGTGCAGTTTACTGACCTCACGGCCCAGCACGGTCAGGAACAGCTCCATCAGGGCACTGACCTCCCCTTCCGGCCGCCGCCAGTTCTCACTGGAGAAGGCAAACAGGGTCAACGCCTCTATCTTGGCGCGCGCGGCAAAGGTCACCGCCTCACGAACAGACTTCACGCCCGCCTTGTGACCATAGACCCGCATCTTGCCACGGTTCTGAGCCCAGCGCCCGTTACCATCCATGATGATGGCCACATGACGAGGCAAGGACGAGTTGGCACAATTACCTAACGCTGCCAAAAGCGACATTCATTTCTCCCACAAAGACAAAAGCGCCGTGCAGGGGCACTACACGGCGCTCGTAATATACCTGTCAGAGACTTAGATTTCCATTAGCTCCTTTTCCTTCACGGCCAGGGCGTCATCCGCCAGCTTGATGAAGGCATCGGTGAGTTTCTGGATCTCTTCCTGGGCACGACGGTCGTCGTCTTCGGAGATCTCTTTGTCCTTGAGCAGCGCTTTCAGGTCGGCGTTGGCATCGCGACGGATGTTGCGCACGGCCACACGGGCACCTTCGGCTTCGGCACGGACGATCTTGGTCAGATCGCGGCGACGCTCTTCGGTCAGCGGCGGCAAGGGCACGCGCAAGGTCTGGCCATTGCTGGACGGGTTCAGGCCCAGATCAGAGGTCAGGATTGCCTTTTCTACCGCCTGGATCATGGAGCGGTCAAAAATGGAGATGGACAGGGTACGAGCATCTTCTGCCACCACGTTGGCCAACTGTTTCAGAGGAGTGGCAGCACCGTAATACTCAACCTGGATACCGTCGAGCAGGCTCGGGTGAGCACGGCCGGTACGGATCTTGGACATCTGGGTCTTGAGCGACTCTACGCTCTTGGCCATACGGTCCTTGGCGTCGTTTTTAATCTCGTTGATCACAGTGGTTTTCCTTTTGGCGAACGAGCCGCCACGCGGCTCGTGTCTATCATATTTATTTGCTGGCGTAATGAATAAGAGCGCCTTCCAGCCTGATCTCTTGCCTTACTTGCCGATGTGGTGGATCAGGGTGCCTTCCGGCTCACCCATGATAACCCGACGCAGCGCACCCGGTTTGTTCATGTTGAACACGCGGATCGGCAGATCATGGTCACGGGCCAGAGTAAAAGCAGCAAGATCCATCACTTTGAGTTCTTTTTCAAGAACTTCATCATAACTCAATTCATGGTACAGCACGGCATCCGGGTTCTTGACCGGATCATCCGTGAATACGCCATCGACCTTGGTGGCTTTGAGCACCACGTCGGCTTCGATCTCGATCCCGCGCAGGCAGGCCGCGGAGTCGGTGGTAAAGAAGGGGTTGCCAGTACCGGCAGAGAAGATCACTACCTTGCCGGCGCGCAGCTGGCTGATGGCCTCGGCCCAGCTATAGGAATCACAAACGCCCTGCAGAGAGATGGCAGACATCAGACGGGCATTCACATAAGCACGATGCAGGGCATCACGCATGGCCAGACCGTTCATGACGGTGGCCAGCATACCCATGTGGTCGCCCACCACGCGGTTCATGCCCGCTTTGGCAAGACCAGCACCACGGAACAGGTTGCCGCCACCGATGACCAGACCGACCTGAACACCCAGCTCAACCAATTCTTTGATCTCTTGGGCCATCCGCTCCAGCACCGCCGGATCAATGCCAAAACCCTCGGATCCTTGCAGGGCTTCACCACTCAATTTCAGAAGAACACGTCTGTATGCAGGCTTGGGATTGGTACTCATGTCACTGATTCCTGGTCATATAAAGACCGCGACATAAGTCGCGGTCTGGGGAAACGGAAAAACCGGTTCGGTTAGGCCTTCTGAGCGGCCGCGATTTGGGCTGCAACTTCAGCAGCGAAATCGGTCTCTTGCTTCTCGATGCCTTCGCCCACTTCGAAACGGGTGAAGGAGACAACGTCAGCGCCTTCTTTCTTCAGCAGCTCGGCAACGGTCATGGAAGGATCTTTCACGAACGGTTGACCAGTCAGGGAAACCTCACCGGTGAACTTCTTCATGCGGCCTTCAACCATCTTCTCGGCGATCTCTTTCGGCTTGCCGGAGTTGATGGCGATGTCGATCTGAATTTCGCGCTCTTTGGCAACGACTTCAGCAGACACGTCTTCAGGCTTGACGAATTGCGGGCTGTTGGCTGCAACGTGCATGGCCAGATCTTTGGCCAGCTCGGCGGAACCACCGGTCAGCTTGGTGATAACACCAATGCGGGAACCGTGAACGTAAGTGCCCAGGTTGTCACCTTCAACCAGCATCACGCGACGCAGGTTCATGTTCTCACCGATCTTGGCGATCAGGTTGGTGATGGTCAGCTCGATGGACTCACCATTGCCGAAATCGGTCGCTTTCAGGGCGTCGACGTCAGCAATTTTCTGGGTCGCAGCGATATCGGCGATCTTCTGGCCCATTGCCATGAAGCTGGCATCTTTGGCGACGAAGTCGGTTTCGCTGTTCAGCTCGATCATGGCAGCAATGTTGCCTTCGGTACGGGCGAAAATTACGCCTTCAGCAGCGATACGGCCTGCTTTTTTGGCGGCTTTGGCCTGACCGGATTTGCGCATGTTCTCGATTGCCAGCTCGATATCACCAGCAGCTTCTTCCAGTGCTTTTTTGCAATCCATCATGCCAGCGGCGGTGCGCTCGCGCAGTTCTTTTACCAGGGCGGCAGTAACGTTAGCCATGTCCAGTATCCTCGGTCTTGAATTGACAAGAAACAGGGGCCACAAGGGCCCCTGCTAACCAATTACATCAGCTTGGTTAATAAGGGCTTTTCAGTCCTTATCAATTACTCAGCTTCAACGAAGCCATCTTGTTCGGCTTGAACAACGATGTCCTGAGCGCGAGCTTCCAGTACGGTGTCAGCAGCAGCATTCAGATACAGCTGTACGGCACGGATAGCATCGTCGTTACCCGGGATGACGTAATCAACGCCGTCCGGGTTGGAGTTGGTATCAACGATGGAAACTACCGGGATACCCAGGTTGTTGGCTTCTTTGATAGCGATGTGCTCGTGGTCGGCATCGACAACGAACAGCACGTCAGGCAGGCCGCCCATGTTCTTGATACCACCCAGGCTCTTCTCCAGCTTGTCCATTTCGCGAGTACGCATCAGCGCCTCTTTCTTGGTCAGCTTTTCGAAGGTACCGTCTTGGCTCTGGGTTTCCAGATCTTTCAGGCGCTTGATGGACTGACGAACGGTTTTCCAGTTGGTCAGCATGCCACCCAACCAGCGGTGGTTGACATAGAACTGGTCGCAACGACCGGCGGCATCTTTTACGGCTTCAGACGCGGCACGCTTGGTACCTACAAACAGTACCTTGCCCTTCTTGGCAGCTACGGAGCTGATGAAGTTCATGGCATCGTCAAACATCGGAACGGTTTTTTCCAAGTTGATGATGTGAACCTTGCTGCGGGCACCGAAGATGTAGGACTTCATTTTCGGGTTCCAGTAACGAGTCTGGTGACCGAAGTGAACGCCGGCTTGCAGCATGTCGCGCATAGAAACTTTAGCCATTTTATACCTCTGTATTGGGGTTAGGCCTCCACACATCCCATGTAACCGACCCCAAAGGGGCACCCCGGTACAGGTGTCGATGTGTGTGTGTTATTGAGTAAGGGTGATGAAATGCGGACGCAAGTTCCCCATTCCGGCGCGCTTTATACCATAACTTTGGCCAGGACACCACCGGCCGGAGTGCTAAAAATGGATCCCTCTGCTGGATGCCAGACAGAGGATTTGACGTTGTGATGACAATCACACTGGAAGTAAACGGGGGTTGGGGATAAAATTTTGGCCTGATTGCAAACGCATCTATTTTTCATTACCTGATTGTTGGGCATCGACCGTATGCGCAGTCAGGCCCCAAGAGAGATCCCATGTCCATTAAAATCAAGACACCGGAAGAGATTGAAAAGATGCGCGTTGCCGGCCAGCTGGCCGCCGATGTGCTAATCATGATAGCCCCCCACGTCAAGGCTGGCGTCACCACCGACGAGCTGAACACCCTGTGCCACGACTATATTGTCGACGTGCAGCAGGCAATCCCGGCCCCGCTCAACTACCACGGCTTCCCCAAGTCCATCTGCACCTCGGTGAACGACGTCATCTGTCACGGCATCCCCAATCACAAGAAATTGCGGGAAGGGGACATCATCAACCTGGACATCACTGTCATCAAGGATGGCTTCCACGGCGACACCTCCGCCATGTTCATCGTGGGTGAGACCACACCGCTGCGTCGCCAGCTGTGCAAGGTTGCACAGGAGAGCCTGTACGCCGCCATCAAGCAGGTGCGGCCCGGCATGTGCATCACCGAAATAGGCGCCCTGATCCAGCCCATCGTCGAGAAGGCCGGCTTCTCCGTGGTGCGCGACTACTGTGGCCACGGCATCGGCAGCGAATTCCACGAGGAGCCGCAGATCCTGCACTACCGCAATGGCGGCAAGCTGGAGCTCAAGCCGGGCATGTGCTTCACCATCGAGCCCATGGTCAACAGCAAGAAGTATCACTGCCGCATCAACCCGAAAGATGGCTGGACCGTGACCACAAAGGATGGCGGCGACTCCGCCCAGTGGGAGCATACCCTGCTGGTAACCGAGGATGGCTGCGAGGTGCTCACCCTGCGCCCCGATGACACCATCGAGCGTGTTATCCGCCACGTTTGATATTCAACCCCGGCCACACGCCGGGGTTGATCTTTATCCGGCCAGACCGAGAGTGTGAGATGCCATGGATGCCAGCCTGCTTTCCCCCCATCTGTTACCCGACGATCAGCTCACCCGCGAGAACTGCAAAGAGTATCTGAGCCGTTTTCTCGGCTGGCTGCACGCCCGTTTCGATGCCGGTGACAACATCATTGAACTGGTGGCCACCCGCTCCGAATACATGGATGATCTGCTGACCCGGCTGTGGCAGAAGTTCGGCTTCGACAAGACGGCGCTCACCCTGATCGCAGTGGGCGGCTATGGCCGTGGCGAGCTGCACCCCCACTCCGACATAGACTTGCTGATCCTCTATGAAGGCGATGAGCTGGACGAGGTGCTGGGGCTGCGCATCGGCGAATTCATCACCTTGCTGTGGGATCTCAAGCTGGAGGTGGGTCAGGCGGTACGCAACGTGGCCGAATGCATAGAGCAGGGCCGCGCCGACATCACGGTCGCCACCAACCTGATCGAGGCACGCTACATCACCGGCAACCAGGAAGCCTTCCAGCAACTCAAGGAGGCGACCGGCCCCCAGCACTTCTGGCCGAGCGAGCAGTTCTTCCAGGCCAAGCGCGAAGAGCAAGCGCTGCGCCACCAGCAATTTCAGGGCACAGCCTACAAGCTGGAGCCGGATCTCAAGAGCAATCCGGGCGGACTGCGGGACATCCAGACCCTGGCCTGGGTCGCCCGCCGCCATTTCGGCGCCACCACCTTGTTCGAGATGACCAGCCACGGCTTTCTCAACCGGGCCGAGTATCGTGAGCTGCTCGACTGCCAGAATTTCCTGTGGAAGGTGCGTTTCGCCCTGCACATGGCCATCAACAAGGGCGACAACCGCCTGCTGTTCGACCGCCAGCGCACCGTAGCCCAGATGCTGGGGTTCGAGGGGGACGGTAACAGCCCGGTCGAGCAGATGATGAAACGCTTCTATCAGACGGTGCGGCGGGTCTCGGAGCTCAACGAGATGCTGTTGCAACTGTTTGACGAGGCTATCCTCGGC
>NZ_CAWNYS010000492.1:8837-17048 GCF_963878295.1 Aeromonas sp. HMWF014
CACCGCCATGGACGTGCGCCGCCTCTCTGACGAATTCCAGCTCCGTGGTCGCCTCATCGACGCGGTGGATGCCGAGCTGTTTGGCCGCGAGCCCGCCGCCATACTGCGGCTCTTCTACCAGATAGCCCAACATCCCGAGATGGCCGGCATCCACTCCGCCACCCTGCGCCAGCTGCGCGAGGCGCGCCGCAAGCTCAACTGCTGGCTGCAGGATTTGCCCGAGTGCCGCCGCCTGTTCATGGCGCTGCTGCGCCACCCAAACGGCATAGGTCAGCCGCTCACCCTGATGCACAAATACGGGATCCTGGCGGCCTATTTGCCCCAGTGGAATCTCATCGTGGGCCAGATGCAGTTCGACATGTTCCACGCCTACACGGTCGATGAACACACCCACCGGCTGCTCAAGAACATTCATCAGTTCCCCAATCCGGCCAGTCGCCAGAGTCACCCGCTCTGCCATGAGGTGTTCACTCGGCTGCGCAAGCCGGAGCTGCTCAGTATCGCCGCCCTGTTTCACGACATCGCCAAGGGCCGGCGCGGGGATCACTCCGAGCTCGGCGCCGTGGATGCACTGGAGTTTTGCCAGCTGCACGGCCTGGATCGCTACGAGAGCAGGCTGGTCGCCTGGCTGGTGCGCCACCACCTGCTGATGTCAGTCACCGCCCAACGCCGCGACATCTATGATCCCGAGGTGGTCACCGACTTTGCCCAGAAAGTACGCGACGAACAACATCTCGACCTGCTCTACTGCCTCACTGTGGCCGACATCTGTGCTACCAACGACAGCCTCTGGAACGACTGGAAAGGCACCCTGCTGCGCGAACTCTACTTCGCCACCCAGAAGGCACTGCGCCAGGGGCTGGAAAATCCACCCGACATGCGGCTGCGCATTCGCGAGAACCAGCGTCAGGCCAAGCAGATCCTGGCCCAGCGTGACGTGCCGGAAGCGGCCATCAACCAGCTGTGGAGCGACTTCAAGGCCGACTACTTCCTGCGCCACAGCCCGGAGCAGATCGCCTGGCACTGTCGCAAGATCATTGCGCATGGCGACAACCCGGCCCCGCTGGTGATCATCGGCAAGCATCCTACCCGGGGGGGCAGCGAGGTGTTCATCTACTGCCGCGATACCCCAAACCTGTTTGCCACCGTGGCCTCGGCGCTGGATCAGAAGAACCTCAACATCCACGATGCCCAGATCATGAATTCGCGCAGCGACTATGTGCTGGATACCTTCGTGGTGCTGGAGCCGAGTGGCGAGCCCATCAGCCCCAACCGCACCGCCACCATCAAGAAGGCGCTGGAGAAAGCCTTGCAGGAGCCGGGCAAGCTGGTGCTGCGCAACAAGCCGCTGTCGCGGCGCCACCGCCAGTTCAGCGTACCGACCCGCGCCGTCTTCCTGCCCCACAAGGGCGAAAACCGCCACACGCTACTGGAGCTGACGGCGCTGGATACGCCTGGTCTGCTGGCCCGGATCGGTGCCGTGTTCCAGCAGTGCGGCCTCTCCCTGCATGCGGCCAAGATCACCACCATTGGCGAGCGGGTGGAGGATTTCTTCAGCCTCACCACCCTCACGGGCGACCCCTTGACCCAGCATGAGCAGCAGGCGCTGGAAGAGCGGCTGGTGAATCAGCTCAACCCCCAGGCGTCGGCCGATGAGGAGAGCAGCGACAGACCGGAGAAAGGCCTCACAAGACGCCTTTCTTCATCCTGATTTATCAAGCAGAACAAATGGTTGGACCACTTAAGCACAATAAATCACCGTTCTCCCGAAGAAATCGGCTTGAGCCCTTAAAAACAATTGGAAAAGTGTGATACAACAAACCGAATTTTTTAAAGGAAACCTGTCATGACCGAGTTGCAACAGATCATCGAAGCGGCCTTCGAGCGCCGTGATTCCATCACGCCAGGCTCAGTCGATGCCGCCACCAAAGCCGCCATCCTGCAAGCCATCGACCTGCTGGATACCGGCAAGGCCCGTGTCGCCGAGAAAATTGCTGGCGAGTGGGTGGTACACCAGTGGTTGAAGAAAGCGGTACTGCTCTACTTCCGCATCAATGACAACGGCATCATCAAGGGCGACGACGCCCAGTACTACGACAAGGTTCCCCTCAAGTTCTCCGACTACACTGCCGAGCAGTTCAAGGAAGCGGGTGTGCGCGTGGTGCCACCGGCGACTGCACGCAAAGGCGCCTTCATCGCCCCCAATACCGTGCTGATGCCCTCCTATGTCAACATCGGCGCCTTCGTTGACGAAGGCACCATGGTCGACACCTGGGCTACCGTGGGCTCCTGCGCCCAGATCGGCAAGAACGTGCACCTCTCCGGCGGCGTCGGCATTGGTGGCGTACTGGAGCCGCTGCAGGCCAACCCGACCATCATCGAAGACAACTGCTTTATCGGTGCCCGCTCCGAAGTGGTTGAAGGGGTTATCGTCGAGGAAGGCTCCGTCATCTCCATGGGCGTCTTCATCGGCCAGTCCACTCGCATCTATGATCGCGAAACCGGTGAAATCCACTATGGTCGCGTACCGGCGGGTTCCGTGGTCGTCTCTGGCTCCCTGCCCTCCAAGTGTGGCAAGTACAGCCTGTACGCCGCCGTGATCGTCAAGAAGGTGGATGCCAAGACCCGCGCCAAAGTCGGTATCAACGCCTTGCTGCGCTCCATCGACGAGTAATCAGCATTGCTGTGATGAAAAAGGGCGCCTTATGGCGCCCTTTTGATTTTGGCGCCCCTGTCACAGGCAAGCCATCAGGCTTCGGTTAAGATAGACGGGTCAGGATCGTTTCAAACCGAGGAAGCCCGATGTACGAGAATCTGAAGAGCCTGGGGATCCAGGAACCCACCTCAGTGGACAGCTATACCCTGCGCCAGGAAGCCAATCACGACATCCTCAAGATCTACTTCAAGAAGCAGAAGGGCGAGTTCTTCGCCAAGAGTGTCAAATTCAAATATCCCCGCCAGCGCAAGACCATGCTGGTCGACTCGGGTACCCATGAGTACAAGGATGTCACCGAAATCAACGCCAATCTCAAGTATGTGGTGGATGAGCTGGATAACCTGACTCAGGGCGTGCACACCCAGGCTGACCCGGATATCAAGCAGAAGATACTGCGTGATCTGCGTCATCTTGAAAAAGTGGTGCAGAACAAGATCCGCGATATAGAGCGGGATCTGGAGAAACTCTAGCCCCCCCCAACTCGCCAAAAGAGCGCCAAAGTGGCGCTCTTTTTATTGGCAGGCTTTATCTACTGATGACTCTCGATAAGGTGAGCTAAGCATGCCAACTTATGAACAGGGCCGACTTTCCACTGCGCCACTTGGGCAACCCCATACCTGCCACGACCCGACTCACGTCGACTCGCACTATCCCGGACCACACATAGAAAGAGGGAGGCTTTCGCCTCCCTCTTCAAACACGCAGATATTTAGGCAACAGGATTAGTTGCTCTTAATCCAGATGTCCATGTCGGTTTTCAGGTTGTCGGACTTGGTACCGAAGATGGCTTGTACGCCGGAACCAGACACGACCACACCGGCAGCCCCCAGTTTCTTCAGACCAGCCTGGTCAACCTTGGCAACATCGTTCACACCAACCCGCAGACGGGTGATGCAGGCATCCAGAGAAGCGATATTCTCTTTACCACCGAAGGCGGCAACCAGAGCAGCAGACATCCCGTCCTTGCTTTGGCTAACGGTCTCTTCCGCAGTCTCGTCTTCACGGCCCGGGGTTTTCAGGTTCATGGCACGGATAACGAAGCTGAACACCACGTAGTAGATGACCGCGTAGACCAGACCCAGACCTACCAGCAGCAGCATGTTGTCGGCACGGGGTGATTGCACCACGAAGTCGATAAAGCCGTTGGAGAAAGTATGACCGTGTACCACGCCCAGGGAGTTGGTCAGCACATAGGCCAGACCAGCCAGTACAGCGTGGATTGCGTACAGTACCGGAGCGATGAACAGGAAGGAGAACTCGATCGGCTCGGTGATACCGGTCAGGAAAGAGGTCAGGGCGGCAGAGGCCATGATACCAACGATCTTGGCGCGGTTTTCCGGCTTGGCAGCGTGAGCGATAGCAAACGCAGCAGCAGGCAGACCGAACATCTTGAACAGGTAGCCACCAGCCAGCTGACCAAAACCGTTACCGGCAGCGCGGGAAGCGTCATCAGCAGTCAGGAAGCAGGTCATGATACCGTGAACAGTTTCACCGGCAGCGTTAACACAGGTACCTGCCTGATAGAAGAAAGGCACGTTCCAGATGTGGTGCAGACCGAACGGGATCAGTGAGCGCTCAACCACGCCGTAGATACCGAAAGCCAGTACCGGGTTCTGGTTAGCAGCCCAGTCAGAGAAGGCACCGATGGCAGCGCCAACTGGCGGCCAAATTACCGACAGGATCACACCCAGGCCGATAGAGACGAAACCTGTGATGATGGGGACGGCACGCTTGCCCGCGAAGAAGCCCAGATACTCTGGTAGCTGGATCTTGTAGAAACGGTTGAACGCCCAGGCGGCGACACCACCGGCGAGGATACCGCCCAGGACACCGGTGTCGATCTTGTCAACACCCATCACTGGCGCCATCACAGACAGGGTGGCGGTCATGATACCGTAGCCAACGATGGCTGACAGACCGGAAACACCGTCGTTATTGGTAAAGCCGAGGGCCACACCGACGGCGAACAGCAGGGCCATCTGACCGAATACCGAGCCACCGGCCTGTTCCATCAAATGGGAAACAATTTCTGGCAACCAGCTGAAGTTTGCAGCACCGACACCGAGCAGGATACCTGCTACTGGCAATACGGAGACGGGCAACATCAGCGATTTACCAACCTTTTGCAGATTAGAAAACGCATTTTTCATCATGAGTGTATGCTCCTGAATGGATTATCTTCCCGTAAACGCTTCAGTCCAATTGATAGACGATCACGAGCATCATCTTCATCGGCATGAATTCGATTGGGGGGTTGTTTATTTTGACCAGATGAATATAACCCAGTAGATCGAAAATTTCTTCGTTCAGGCGCAAGGGAATAAAGAATTTGGAGGGGAGATCACAAGATAATTCTGAGGGGGAATTCGAAAGAATTGAAGATATAATTCGGCACTTTCATGCTACGCCATTAATATGAAAAGTGCTGTTTCGCATTGTATTTTAACCAATCATAACAATACCAAAGGAAACACCTTGTAACCGAATGTAACTTATTGCTGTTTTTCTATTTTAGTCTACCGATTAAAAAGGCCTCCAACAAGGGAGGCCTCAAATAAATATCATTCTATAAAGACTGGGCAATATTCAGCCTTTTTGCGAACGCTTGACCGCGTCAATAAAGATGGATTTCGCCTTGGTTGAACCGGCACGCTCGGCCTCATTGACCAGTTGCATCGCCTTGTCGATATCGCCGGCTTTTACCGCTTTCTCGATTTGGGACTGATAGAAGGCTTCGGTCTCGGTCAGCATGGGTGCCACACTTTTGGCAACCCCAGTAGTGGCCAGTGGCACCACCAGTTTATTGGGCGAAGAGTTGACCACCGGCGTATTGGCATCAATCACATCCTGATAGATAGGCTTGTAATAGTTGCTGTCTGTCTTTACGCCACTCAAGTCTTCCACAGATATGCTGACAACGCCCCAGGGAGAGTGCGGAATGACAGGATCCTTCTCTCCGTAGTCAACCACCCCCAGTGACCTGGTCATCAGCTTGGAGGGACTAAAAATGGTCGTTGTCTTATCCAGAGTGCCATGGTCGGTATAGATCACCATATAGCTCTCATTGTTCGGGTTGCCGACATAGGAGCGATCAACGGTAAACACCGCTGCTATTCGATCCCCCTGCAGCATCCGCGCCGGCTCATACTTGAACACATCGCTGCCTAACTTGCGGGTCACATTGAATTTGGCATCAAGCATCAAGACTGTCGGGTTGAACAGTGATTTATCAATTAATCCATCGACTGTGATACGCAGATCACCAGAGTTTACGGGTAAACGGAAGGCTAAAAAATAGCTTTTCCCTTCACTGAAATTGTAAACCGGAGAGCTGCCATTGATTGGGATCAACTTGGTCGAACCAAGATGGAGATCCTGAAAAGGCAGGCTGGAGACATCGCGACAGCAACTACTAACCGTAGCCAATTGGTCCATCGCAACCTCGCGATTTTCCATAATAGACTTGAACTCTTGAGTCGGGGCTACGTTCGTTTCCAACGCAGCACATCCCCCCAGGGCAACAGAGCAGAATACAGTCAAAGCTAATCTGGAATATCTCATTGCGTGACCCTACGAAACGTGTTGTAAAAAAGAGCCCCCGTCATGCGGGGGCGCTTGTAATCATGTCATGAACAGCTTACCACCAGGCTTCGGCTTGAACACCGAAGGTCCAAACGTCATCCTGTTTCACGCCATTGGAATCCGGACGGAACTGTCCATCGGCATCCAAATAGGAAGCGTAAACACGGATTTCCGGACGGGCCCAGAAACCAGAACCGGCGGACCAGGCTTGTGCCAGGGTATACTTCTTACCGATATCACTGCTTTCGGTACCGTTGTGCGGCTTATTGTTATCGTGGTGGTAACCAAGCTCAGCGATAGTCTTCATTGTATCGTTCCATTTATACATCGGACGAACGACTACAGAGAAGGTTTCCTTGTCAGCGCTGTTATTGTCGATGTCACTGGCAGTCCCGAAGACCAGCTGGTGACCAACTTCGACTTTATCACCCACCGGCAGCACGCCCCAGTTGATGAAACGCCAGCCGTCGCCCTTGGCGGCAGCTTGGCTCAAGCCACTACCAGAACCGCTACCATATTCAACCGCCTGAGCGGCATAACCATCAGCAAAGTACTGAACAACAGTTTTGTTGAAGCCACCCAGCATGGATTGGGTCAACTCTGCGGTCACCATGTGACCATTTCTCTCGAATTCCTTGTCACCCAGAACGGACTTCTGCTCATCGGTCAGATTGCCACGGGCGTAGTTATAACCCAACTCCAGAGAACCATCTTTCCACAGCGGGATGCCTGCATAACGCAGGTCCAGCACGTCAGTGTTAACACGCTCGTCTACACCAACTACGCCAACAAACTCATCGTATTTTTCCCACGGATCGTTACGCAGCCATGCAAAAGAGAGCTTGCCCGGACCAGCTTGGATATTTTCTACGCCAGCACCGGCACCAGACACATCCCAGTAATAGAAATCTGTGATGTGGATGTCGTGACGTTGGTAGTAACGCTTACCGGCCCACAAGGTCGATTCTGGGGCAAAGCCCAAAACACCTTTGGCTTGAACGTTAAATTGACGCAGAGCAAACTCGGCGTCGTCGTTGCTGGTGCCTTCCCAGTCACGTCCTTGCTGACCAGAAACCATTGCAAACATGGAGTCGACGTAGAAGGACTTGCCATCCTTGTTGTAGGCCTCATGGCCCAGCTGTACTTCGCCGTAGGTCTCGGCTTCGTTGCCCAGACGACCTACTTTCTGTTTGGCGTAAGTTTGCAGGCTGCCGTTGTCGGAAGTACCGACACCAGAGCGCATATAGCCGTGGAAATCAACCGCGAAGGCGGCTTGGGAAGCCAGGGCTGCGGTTACTGCTGCAGCGATCGGAAGCCACTTTGCTTTCATTTTCATTTTCCTTATTCCCGCTGAGAGGAGTGTGATCCTGATATTCAAGTTCTTATCACCATAAAAACGCTTAGGTGATAACCGGGGTCGATTATAGGTAGCCAATTTCGTGACAAACATGAGCTGATTCACAGAATGGCGACAAAGTGCCCGGATCACTCCAGAGATGGCTTAGTGGGATGTCAAAAGCAAAAACAAAGCAACAATTCACCACTAATGACAAAAATAATGAAAACAATGCAACCATGAAAACGATACCAATCATTAATTCGCTTCAATTATTAAGATGAAAACACCCAAATCAATGACAAAAACATGACTGAAATCGCTTTCAATGCGGAACTTTTAATTTTCTTGCATGTCTGTCATGACAGAAATACATGCTCGGCCAAGCGAAGGGATGCCAGAAAAATAGCCGGATAAAAGGCGAAAAATATGGTCAGTTGAGGCTTGTCTGTCCCAAAAATAAACATCCCCCATGGTCAAACCAACGGGGGACATATAAAGAACACAAGGAGGGGAAAGCTCAGAGTGAGAGCATGAGTTATTTAAATGTTAATTTAATTATATTAAACCAACACCC
>NZ_CAWNYS010000493.1:0-6544 GCF_963878295.1 Aeromonas sp. HMWF014
ATTTGTCGAACACACCTTCAAACTTGCTGGTCTTCGCCAATTTTTCGACTGTGATATTGTACTGCCCGTTGGAAGCACCCGCTTTACTCTCCATCTTGAGCACAGGATTATCTTTGTCCTGGGTAATAGAGATGGCTCGCTTGTTGAAGGCATCATCCTTGGACATCGCCTGTAGCGTGGTCACGAAGGAGGCAATAGCGGATTTCAGCTGCCCAACCCCGGAGAGTGTGATCTGAGTATTGGTCTTCTTGGTGGTGATGGGCTGCAACAGCTGTGCCTTTTTGGCATTGACACTGGCAGCAATCACCGACTCCAAGTCCAGTTGTGAACCTGCACCTGCAGAAGTAATCGTGGTCATTCTCACTCTCCTCGTAATACTTGCGTATTAGATCTCTTTATCGAGCAACAGCCCGACTCGTGAACCTGCGCCGGCCGCATCGCCTTCGCGCAGATCCTTGATCCGTTTGCTGATGGCCAGCAACTCTTCGCTGGGTATCTGGCGAATCATAGATTTGGTTTCGGCATCCATCACCTTGATGACTACCTGTTCGAGATCCTTCTCAACACTGAAATTGACTGTCCAGCCCTGTAACTTACTGAACTCCTGCAAGTTTTGAACCTCTTTTTCAACATCAATCTCAGAGGTGTCCTGCTTGCTGTTTTTTTCTTCGGCTTTGACCTCTTGCTGTTTTTCCACATCCTGTGCCGTCACCCGCTGCTCTTCTGTCGTGCCAGATAGCACTTGAGCGGCCGATTGGCCGCTCTTGCTACTTGACTGAAGAGAAGAAGGAGTGACCGATGACTGGATTCCAATTTCATTGGCCATATCGTCGCTCCTCTTTCTATCTCATCACAGTCTGTCTGTTAACCCAGCAGGGACAAGGCAGATTGCGGTCTTTGGTTAGCTTGCGCCAAGATGCTTGAGGCGGCCTGTTGCAGGATATTTTGCTTGGTCAGGTTAGCCGTTTCAGTTGCGAAGTCCGCGTCACGAATACGCGAGCGTGCTGCACTCAGGTTCTCGGAAACGTTGGACTGGTTGCGAATGGTCGAATCAAACCGGTTCTGCACCGCACCCAGCTCTGCCCGCTTGCTGTCAACTGCCTTGATCATGAAATCAAGGTTAGCCATAGCGGTCTGGGCATCCTTAGCAGTACTGATGCTGCTTACACTGGTGGAAGTCACGGCCGTAGTGTTCTTGGTCACAGTGTAGGGTTCACCGGACGTAGTGGTCGTTACGGTAGCACTGCCCCTAGTTGATGACGCAATACCGCTAATGGTGAAGGCAGATGTCATCTTGAAGGTTATGGTCTGGCCAGCATCGGCACCGACCTGGAAGGATCCTCTGTAGCTGCCATCCAGCAGTTTTTGACCACCAAAGGAAGTATCGGTGGAGATACGGTCGATCTCTGTGGTCAGCTGATCGAACTCTTGCTGCAACGCAGTACGGTCGTCAGTGTTGTTGGAGCCGTTGGCCGATTGCTGGGCCAAAGTACGCATACGCTGCAACATGGAGGTGACTTCATCCATGGCACCTTCAGCAGTCTGAGCAACAGAGATACCATCGTTGGCGTTGCGGTTACCTTGATCCAAACCATTGACTTGCGAGGTCAAACGGTTGGAGATCTGCAGACCGGCGGCATCATCCTTGGCGGTATTGATACGCAGACCGGAGGCCAGTCTGGTATAAGACGTATCCAGAGACTTGTTGGTGTTCATCAGGTTACGCTGGGCGTTCAGTGATGAAGTATTGGTGTTGATGTACATGGCCATAAAAAATTCTCCCGAAGAACATGCGACTGCGGGTTGCGCCGCCAAAGCGACGTCCCACCGTTAGAAGAGCAGGTTGAACATGCCTTTCTCTTCTGGCGGGTGTCTGTTTGAACGAACAGGCCACCCGCAGTAGTGCAAACGTTGGATTCCGAACACCCCTCGATTGCTTCACTTTATTTAACGGCCGCATGAACACAAGCTTTAGGAAAATAATTGCCGAAGGCGGCAAGTTTTATCCGGCCAGCGGCAAATCACAGGCATCAGAAAACTCGCCATGTGACATCAGTCACCATGAGGACTAACACATAGGAAAGGTTGATTTTGGCACGGTTTGTGCTTTGATTATGACGGAGTGGCGTCAATTTGACGGCACAATAAAAAGAGGCCGGAAAATCCGGCCTAAAATGAGCATACGCTCAGGAGAATACGACCAAGAGTGACAGAACTGAACAGCTGGACAACACTTGGCACTACTAATAGAGAATTTATTCTCTCCCGATAGAACAGAGTGCAAACCCGAACACCCCTTTGTTCCATCTCTTGACCAGGGCGGCCTGAACAACCGCCCTGTTTTCTTTTATCAGCCCTGCAGCAGCGAGAGTGCAGACTGAGGACGCTGGTTTGCTTGTGACAATATGGTCGATGCAGCCTGTTGCAGAATGTTCTGCTTGGTCAGGTTAGCGGTTTCTGTCGCGAAATCTGCATCACGGATCCGTGAGCGGGCAGCACTGACATTTTCGGAAACGTTCGCCTGGTTGCGAATGGTCGAGTCGAAACGGTTTTGCACCGCACCCAGCTCGGCACGCTTACTGTCCACTACCTTGATCATGTAATCCAGGTTGGCCATGGCCGACTGGGCGGAGCTTGCCGCAGTAATAGTCGACATGCTGGTGGAGCTAACCGGGGTACCTGCCGTCCTGGTAACAGTATAAGGCTCACCCGAGGTAGTGGTTGTTACAGTCGCACTGCCGCTGGTCGCTGAAGCCATGCCCGAGATGGTAAAAGCCGTGGTCATCCGGAAGGTAATGGTCTGACCTGCATCAGCACCGACCTGGAAGGAGCCAACATAACCGCCTTTGAGCAGGTTCTGTCCACCGAAGGTGGTGTCTTTGGCCACCCGATCGATCTCAGTCATCAGCTGGGTGTACTCTTGCTGCAACGCAGTACGGTCATCAGTGTTGTTTGAGCCGTTGGCGGATTGCTGAGCCAGGGTACGCATACGTTGCAGCATGGAGGTAACTTCATCCATGGCGCCTTCAGCGGTCTGGGCAACGGATATACCATCGTTGGCGTTACGGTTACCTTGATCCAGCCCGTTGATCTGGGAGGTCAAACGGTTGGCTATTTGTAAACCGGCGGCATCATCTTTTGCGCTGTTGATGCGCAGACCAGATGCCAAGCGAGTGTAGGATGTATCCAGCGATTTGTTGGTGTTCATCAGGTTACGCTGAGCGTTGAGCGATGAAACGTTCGTATTGATATAAAGACCCATGACCATTCTCCTAAGCTATTAAATTTAATATCTAATTCGCTCGAACTTTATTGTCTTTCATGTCCGATGCGTCTTATTTAACGGCTTCTTTTTCGATGTCTTTAGCATTATTTTTAACGCTTCATCGCATTAACGCCGCTTACCCTATTTATCGGCACACTCTCGCAGGACTTAAGCGATTTAATTCAAAAAATGCCCCTTATCAGCGGGATGCAGGCATAGACGGAGGATAATGAGAAGCCCCCCTTGCCAGCTTCGGCTACCGCCTCAAGCCAGTAGCCACTTCCCCTCTGCTCACCCCGTATCCCGCCTGAAAAAACTGGGTCTGGCTCCCATTTTTGCAGGCCGCCATTGGTCAGATGCTGGCCCAGCCCCTAAAATCGCGGCCCCATCAACAATTGGACGTGAGTTGTTCTCCATGCAGACACTGGTTGAGCAGATTGTTTACATCAGCGACATGTTTGGTACTGCGGTATTCGCGTTTTCGGGCGTGCTGGTTGCGGGGCGGCTCAGGATGGATGGCTTCGGCGTCATGGTGCTAGCTGCGGTGACCGCCATCGGCGGCGGCACCATACGTGACATGATCCTGGGGGCCACCCCGGTATTCTGGGTGCGCGACCCCCTCTACATCTGGGTCGTCATCGCCACAGCGCTGGTCGGTATGTGGATGGTCAAGCTGCCCCGTCGCATGCCCTGGTATGTGCTGCCGGTGGCAGACGCCTTCGGGCTGGCCCTCTTCACCGTGATCGGCACCCAGAAGGCCCTCAACTTTGGTTCCCCCGGTCTAATTGCCGTGATCATGGGAACCATGACAGGGGTGGCCGGTGGCATGATCCGGGATGTCTTGGCCCGGGAAGTACCCATGGTGCTGCAAAAAGAGATCTATGCCACCGCCTGCATCCTGGGAGGCATCCTCTATACCCTGGCGCTTGAGGTCAATATGGACAGGGTCACCGCCATGCTCATCTGCATGACGGCCGTGTTTGGTTTACGGGTTGCCGCCATCTACTGGCACCTGTCACTGCCCACCTTCTCGTTGCAACGCCATTGATATCCAGGCTGGGGCGCTATGTCGCACTCCCGGCCGAGTTACGTTGAACCAAGCAAGCTTTTCTGTTGTCATACGATCCAGTCGTTGTAAGCCGGAATCCCTCATGCAAAAACTTGGGCTCATCACTTCCCTGTTACTGATGAATGTGGCAACGGCGCAAGCCGATGCACAGATACTGTTCGGACGACTGGCTTCTACCCCGGTACAGCAGTTCAACCTGCAGATCCGCCAGGCAAACACTGCCCAGCAAACCTGGGTCAACGATTATCGTGAAGTGGCGCTACGTTTTGTCGGCCACAGCGACATACCCAGTCGTATCCAGGCACAACAACTGGACAACGATCTGGTGCTCTCGGTGGCCCTCGATGGCAACAAGAGCGACATGATCTACATCCTGACCCTGTTTCGCAGCAACAACCTGTGGCAGATGCGGCAAGCCGAAATGGGCTGGCGCTGTCAGGGGCAATCGACCTTTACACCCGTCCCCTGCCCCTGAGCCGCGTGCGACGTCAGGACGCCATCAGAGTGACATAAAAAAATCCGGCACATTGGCCGGATTTTTTTATGGGAAGCACGTGCTGTTACGGGCGGTATACCTTGACGTTGTCAAAGCCCTTCTCTTTCAGATAGAGCGCCTGCAGTTTGCTCATCACGCCGCGATCGCAGTAGAGCAGATAGGTCTTCTCCCCGGGCAGATCACCAAAGGCGGTGGCCAGCTTGAAGAAAGGAAGGTGCAGCACCTCACGTCCTTCCACAACCAGCGGCTTCTCGTCTCGCTCATCACTGGAGCGGATATCCAGGATCACCTCGTCAGCGCCCAGCACTTGAGTCGTTTCGACCTCTTGCACTTCAGCTGCGGTCTCTTCACCAATGCGGCGGATATCGAGGTAACGGGCCTCGGACACCACCTTGTCCAGGATGGCGAAGTCGAAGTTGGCCTCTTCCGCCTCGATGTTGGACAGCACAGCCTTGATGGTTGGCTTCTTGGAGATGACGCCGCAATACTCCGGCATGGTCTCGGCAAACTCCAGCGTGCCGATACGGCGGGCTTCACTGATGATGTCCGGCTTGTCCCAGGTGATGAGCGGGCGCAGGATCACCTTGTCGGTCACCCGATCGATGACGTTCAGGTTGGTCAGAGTCTGGCTGGACACCTGACCCACGCACTCGCCTGTCACCAGTGCCGGGATCTGGAAGTAGTCGGCCACATGACCGGCGGCACGCATCATCATACGCTTGAGCACCACCCCCATCTGACCGTTATCCACCTTCTCCAAAATCTCGGCGACCACGGGTTCAAAGTCGATGGCGGTGAAGCGCACCTTGTGGGAAGCGCCAAACTTGTTCCACAGGTAATAGGCCACCTGCTTGACACCGATCTCGTGGGCTGCACCGCCAAGGTTGAAGAAGCAGTAGTGCACCCGGCAACCGCGCTTGATGAACTGGTAGGAGGCGACACCCGAGTCGAAGCCACCGGAGAGCAGGCTCAGCACATCTTCCTGGGTCGCCATGGGGAAGCCCCCCATGCCGTGGTGGACGGCGCTGATGATGTAGAGCTCGTCATTTTCCACTTCCAGGTTGACCTGGATGTCAGGCTTTTTCAGGCGCACACCGGCGGTTTCGCAATGCTGGTTAAGGCCTCCCCCTACATAACGCTCCAGCTCCAGCGAGCTGAAGTCGTGCTTGCCGACACGGCGGGCACGCACGCAGAAGGTCTTGCCTTTCAGGCGATCGCCCCAGACGGCACGGGTCTGCTCGAAGATATCGTGCAGGTCGGTGAAGTTGCTCAGTTTCACTTCGAGGAAGTACTGGATGCCAGGAATACAGCTGAGCGTCTCCAGATACTGGGCGTGGAACTGATCGTTGCGAGAGCTCACTACCAGCTTGTCCCAATCCATCCGTACGCGGGCGTCTTCGTCGAAGCGGCGCAACACGTTGCGAATGTTGCCCTGCAACATTTTGGTGAAGCGCTGGCGAACTGACTTGCTCTTGATGGTGATTTCCGGGAACAGCTTGATAATGAACTTCATGGTTTTGACTCGGGTGGCCTTGATTTAAGGGCGCGAATTATATCAGAACTTTGTAGCCAGCGCCTACTGGATGCACGTTTACTCACATTCCCTCATGCAACGTTTGCGACGCGGCGGCAATCTTGCGTATATTCCCAAACCTGCGCCCTGGCCACCCCCCTGACAACAGACAGATTCGATGAAGACCTTTATCTACTACCC
>NZ_CAWNYS010000494.1:0-1492 GCF_963878295.1 Aeromonas sp. HMWF014
GGAACTATGCGGTTGAGCCAGACCTCATAACGGGGTCGGTCGGCTTGGGCAATACGGTGACGGATCACCAGGGTGGCGGCGTTTTCCATGGACTCTCCTCACGCTCTGGCGGCCCCTATGGGGGCCGCCAGTCAGCGCTTACTTGACGTCGCGCTGTGGTGCCTTGTGCACCATGGTGTAGGCATAATCGACGCCCATACCGTAAGCACCGCTGTGCTCGCGCACCAGATCCATAACTGCGTCATAGGTCTCCTTGCGGGACCAGTCACGCTGATACTCAAGCAGAACCTGCTGCCAGGTCACCGGCACGGCGCCGGCCTGCACCATACGATCGATGGCACGCTCGTGGGCATCAACGCTGGTGCCGCCGGACGTGTCGGTCACCACATAGACTTCGTAGCCCGCCTCAAGTGCCATCAGAGCCGGGAAGGTGAGGCACACCTCCGTCCATAGGGCAGATATAATCAATTTCTTGCGACCGGTAGCCTTAACGGCGGCGACGAAGGCCTCGTCTTCCCAGGAGTTCATGGAACTGCGCTCGATGGGCTTGCTCTCGGGGTGAACGGCCAGTAGTTCCGGCCAGATGTAGCCGCTGAAGCTCTCTGTCTCGACCGAGGTGTAGATGGTCGGCACCTTGAAGATCTTGCCTACCTTAGCCAGACCGACCGTGTTATTTTTCAGCTGCTGGCGGTCGATGTTGGTGACGCCAAACGCCATCTGTGGCTGGTGATCGATGAAAATAAGGGTCGAATTATTGGCATCAATGAGTTTACGGATAGACATACACTTACCTTTCCTTGCTGTTTATGAACGAGATAGACAGTATGGGATAAGATTTTTTATTGATATTGGAAATTTCTTCACATCTTCATCAATAAAATTTGACAAGTCACTCTGAACACTGGCTGGGGCTAACGTGAATGAAGTTGAATCTGGATGCATTGATGGTACTGGAAGCCATTGAAGAATATGGTAGTTTGACTGCGGCAGCAGAAAAACTATTCAAAACTCCCTCGGCGTTGAGTTACACGGTACAGAAGCTGGAAAACGATCTATCTCTGGTCCTGCTTGACCGTTCTGGTCACAAGATGACCTTCACGGAGAATGGTCGCATTGTCCTTGAGAAAGGAAGGGCAATATTAGATGCCGCCCGAAAAATAGAGCAACAAATTGCCTATCTGAAGAATTTTGACGCATCACTGACCATAGGAATTGACATTGCTTTTCCGTTTCATGTCCTGCCGCCACTGCTAACAAGATTCTATGAAGAATTTCCCCATGTGAATTTGACATTTTCCCATGAGATATTGGACGGCATCTGGACAGGTCTGATAGAGAGCCGGTTTGATATCGTACTGGGGGCCCTCAGCAGGCCACCCACAGTGATACACCTTGCCTATCAGCCACTTGGTCATCTGGAGCATGTTTTTGTTCATGCCCCAACCCATCCCTTGGCACGGGTCCCCCCTCCCCTTTCACCACAGACAATAAC
>NZ_CAWNYS010000495.1:0-7768 GCF_963878295.1 Aeromonas sp. HMWF014
CCTGATTTTTGAACTGACCAACGGCAATGTCTGGGTACGCCACCACCGGCTGCCTCATCGTTAAGGGAACTGGGCTATGAAACAGATCAAGGTCATGCTGGTGGATGACTCCGCCGTGGTCAGGCAGGTGTTGCAGGCCATTCTGGAACAGGAACCTGATATCAAGGTGATTGCCACCGCGTCTGACCCGCTGTTTGCACTGGAGAAGCTGAAAAAAGAGTGGCCCGACGTGATAGTGCTGGATGTGGAGATGCCGCGCATGGATGGCATCACCTTCCTCACCAAGATAATGGCCGAGCACCCGACCCCTGTGGTGATCTGCTCTTCCCTGACCGAGAAGGGGGCGGAAACCACGCTGCAGGCCATGGCTGCCGGCGCAGTGGACATCATCACCAAACCCACGGTCGGGCTCAAAAATTTTCTGCAGGAGTCGGCGCAAGCGCTGGCCATGGCAGTGCGTGCCGCCGCCCAGGCCAATGTCAAACGACTGGGCAAGGCGCCTTTGACCACTGTCGCCGCCAAACTCAATGCCGACGCCATCATGCCCGCAGCCAGCCCGCATGCCATGGCCCAGACCACGGAGCGGATCGTGGCGATCGGCACCTCTACCGGCGGCACCCAGGCACTGGAAGCCGTGCTGACGACTCTGCCTCGCGTCTGTCCCGGCATCGTCATAGTGCAACACATGCCGGAGAAATTCACCGCCTCCTTCGCCGAGCGACTCAACAACCTGTGCCAGATAGAAGTGCGGGAAGCAAAGAGCAATGACAGGGTCATTCCGGGTCTGGCGCTCATAGCGCCGGGGGGCAAGCACATGCTGCTCAAGCGCAGCGGGGCCTACTATCACGTCGATGTGATCGATGGCCCTCTCATCAACCGTCACCGCCCTTCGGTGGACGTGCTGTTTCGCTCTGTGGCCAAATTTGCCGGTGGCAATGCCACCGGCATCATCATGACGGGAATGGGGGATGATGGTGCTCGCGGGCTAAGAGAAATGCTGGAGGCGGGCGCCAACACCTTCGCCCAGGATGAGACCTCCTGCGTGGTATTCGGCATGCCCAAGGAGGCCATCAAGCTCGGGGCTGTCCGCCACATACTGCCGCTGCAGGACATTCACCACGCGATAGTGGGCCGCTAGCTGCACTTGCACATCAGCCAGCACATAGAAGTAGCCGGCCCAGCTGCATACCTGATGCTGGCCAAAATACTCGGCCATCTCGGTCTGAAGTGGCCGAGATAGTCGGTCATGGCCGCGATCACGGCATGATGAATCCGAACGCTACCCTTACCGTCGAAAAAGATGGGATCTTGCCATCAAGCAGTTGATTGAGGGCGGGAAACTGGCCGCACAACACGGCGATATCGAGAGCCTGCATATGAAGAGCCCACCGTCCCCATTAACATTTTAACAAAATGGTGAGAGTAAGATGCGGTAGCCGCAATCTCCATCCGTGAACCAGTCAACCATCACAGTGACAAGATGAGGTCATATTTTCAGTATAAAATGCTGAGGCTCGGTGCAGAACCCACCCGCCCCATCAGTGCCTGCCGGCACGGGTCTCTCGCCGTATTCATGCCGGGAATCGACATAGAAGTCGTTGATAAGGATGAAAAATGAGCGAAAAATATCAAAAAATGACCAGTTCGCACTTTTTTGTCGCCAGATATCACCAGAAGGGGTTCACAAAGCTGCCGGATCTGATAGTATGCGCCTCGCACTTGGGGAGGGGTTCCCGAGCGGCCAAAGGGATCAGACTGTAAATCTGACGGCTCTGCCTTCGAAGGTTCGAATCCTTCTCCCTCCACCATTTTCCCGATTGAAATGGCTGAATAACCTATGCTTTACCCCTGTGGAGGGGTTCCCGAGCGGCCAAAGGGATCAGACTGTAAATCTGACGGCTCTGCCTTCGAAGGTTCGAATCCTTCTCCCTCCACCATTCAAGTGCAAAAGTAGTGACAATCAGGAAATACCCCGTGGAGGGGTTCCCGAGCGGCCAAAGGGATCAGACTGTAAATCTGACGGCTCTGCCTTCGAAGGTTCGAATCCTTCTCCCTCCACCATCCTTTAGAAGACCCGGCCTAGCGCCGGGTTTTTGCTTTGTAAAAATGACTCCATTTGGCACTGTCAGATCTGACAATTGCATAAGCTGCTCTTTTTGGAAACAGTAGTGCTCACACAGTTCGGAGTCATGGATAACCATGTTTGAAATTTGGGATGAGGCAGGACAGGCAAGCGACTTGACGCTACCACAGTTGCAGCAACGGCTGACCAGTTATCGAGGCGAAGTCATGGTGCGCTACACCAATCGCATCGGACTGCCGACGACCCTGTTCCTGACTGTCGATCAGGGGTTGGCCTATCAGCGCTTCAAAGCGGACAGGCCCCTGCTCGACTGGGCCTGGCTGGCACAAGCCGTGCACGCGACCGACCCGGGCAGGGAACCCATGCTCTCCTATCTAGACGCCGTCTCCCGCTGATATCCCCTTTCAAGACCGGGCAAACAACCCGGTCAGCTCATCGACTATCTGCTGTAACAGAGCCCTGAAATCCGCCAACTCGGCTTCACACTGCCCGGCACCCTCCCTGCGGATCTTCTCCTCCAGATGCCATGCTTGCTGCGCCAGATCGCGCACCATCATCATGGATGATGGTGCCAGTCTGACGATGCACCCAGTTCGCCAACACCGTCTTGCTGCTGGTGCAGAGCCAGACGCACAAGGTGGGCATGAAGATCTGGTTCGAGGTGCTGGAGCACGCCCCGCTGCACAGCAGCACAGGGCACCGATCGAGGTACTGCGTGCTCATGGTGCCCACATCACCTGCGATGACTTCGGCACCCAGGAGTGGCGGATGCTGACCGATCTGGTGGAATACCTGCCGCGACTCGGTATGAAGGGTGTATGTGAAGAGGGTCGAGACACTGCAACATATCGAATCGGCTGCGACTACCAGCAGGGCTACGCCTACGCCATGCCCCCCTATCTCGCTGGGCCTGACCGGCCCCTGACATTCCTCACGACTCGCGCCGGCAACCATTACCTGTCAAATTGCATGATGGCGTGGGGGCGAGTACAATCTCGCACCCCGTATATCAGGTGCATCCCATGCAATCTTGCATAATGATGTACACCATCGGGTAGTTGTGTCGCGAGCGCCGTCTCGTACCACGGCTCAACCAATCCGGCGCCATCAGGTGGCGCCGTCCTGATTTGCAATCAGATACTAAGAGTCCAACATGTTCAGACCAGAATTGCTCTCCCCCGCCGGAACCCTCAAGAATATGCGTTACGCCTATGCCTATGGCGCCGACGCCGTCTATGCGGGCCAGCCGCGTTACAGCCTGCGGGTACGCAACAACGAATTCGATCACGAGAATCTACAGCTCGGCATTAACGAAGCCCATGCGCTGGGCAAGCAGTTCTATGTGGTGGCCAACATCCAGCCCCACAACTCCAAGCTCAAGACCTTCATCCGCGACATGCGTCCCGTGGTGGAAATGAAGCCGGATGCGCTGATCATGTCCGACCCCGGTCTCATCATGATGATGCGCGAAGCCTTCCCGGAGATGCCCATCCACCTCTCCGTTCAGGCCAACGCAGTCAACTGGGCCACGGTGAAGTTCTGGCATCAGATGGGCCTGACCCGTGCCATCCTCTCCCGCGAGCTGTCCCTCGACGAGATCGAAGAGATCCGCATGCAAGTGCCAGAGATGGAGCTGGAAGTCTTCGTCCACGGCGCCCTGTGCATGGCCTACTCCGGCCGCTGCCTGCTCTCCGGTTATATCAACAAGCGCGACCCCAACCAGGGCACCTGCACCAACTCCTGCCGCTGGGAGTACAAGGTGCACGAGGGCAAGGAAGATGACGTGGGCCAGATAGTCCACCGTCAGGAGCCCATCGCAGTTCGCCCGGACAATACCCTGGGGCTCGGCAAGCCGAGCGACGCACTGGTGCTGCTGGAAGAGTCCAACCGTCCGGGTGAATACATGACGGCGTTCGAGGATGAGCACGGCACCTACATCATGAACTCCAAGGACTTGCGCGCCGTCGAGCACGTCGAGCGCCTGACCAAAATGGGCGTGCATTCGCTGAAAATTGAAGGCCGCACCAAGTCCTTCTACTACTGCGCCCGCACCGCTCAGGTCTATCGCAAGGCCATCGACGATGCGGTCGCCGGTCGTCCGTTCGATCCTACCCTGATGGGCACCCTCGAGAACCTGGCTCACCGTGGCTACACCGAAGGCTTCCTGCGCCGTCACAACCACAGCGAGTACCAGAACTACGACTACGGCTACTCCGTCTCCGACACCCAGCAGTTCGTCGGCGAGATCACTGGTCGCCAGGGCGACATGGTGGAAGTGGAAGTGAAGAACAAGTTCCTGGTGGGCAACAGCCTGGAACTGATGACACCGCAGGGCAACGTCAGCTTCAACCTGGAGCAGATGCAGAACCGCAAGGGCGAGCTCATCGACACAGCGCCGGGCAACGGTCACGTGGTCTATGTGCCTGTTCCTAAAGAGATCGACATCAACTACGGCATACTGCTGCGCAACCTCGGCGATCGCCAGGACACCCGTCAGCCGCACTCGGCGGCCTGATATGTCCCTGCTCATCACCGACAAGTGCATCAACTGTGACATGTGCGATCCCGAGTGTCCGAACCAGGCCATCAGCTTGGGGGAGGAGATCTACGAGATAGACCCCAGTCGCTGTACCGAGTGCGTCGGTCACTATGAGAAGCCGACCTGCATCAGCGTCTGCCCCATCGATTGCATCATCTGGGATCCCGCCCACGTGGAAACCGAAGCGCAGTTGCTGGAGAAGTTTGTGCGGATGCACAGGCAGTAAAACTCCTGCAGACAGTCGTAAAGAAGCCCCGCATGCGGGGCTTCTTTACGTTTGGTGCATGCCGTGCCTAGACGTATTCCATAAAGACCCGGGAGGTGAGCTTGGTGATGAGTTCGTAGGGGATGGTGCCAATCTCATCGGCAACCCGCTCCACCGGCAGCCCCTCACCCCAGAGCACGGCTTCGTCACCGGCCTTGTCGGTAGCGCCCGGCCCCAGATCCACTGTGGTCATGTCCATGGAGACGCGGCCCACCAAGGGTACTATGCGGCCATTCACCAGCACTGAGGTGCCGTTGGGCGCCATGCGCGGATAGCCATCGCCGTAACCGATGGCAATCACACCGAGCCGGGTATCACGATCAGAAACCCAGTTGGCGCCGTAACCTACCGGCTCACCCGCCTTGTGATCTCGCACAGCGATGAGCTGGGTCCTGAGGGTCATCACAGGTTGCAGGTCGTAATCCGCCGCCACCGAATGGGGGAAGGGGGATACGCCATAGAGGATGACACCGGGACGGATCCAGTCACAGTGGGAGTCCGGCCAAGCCAGGATCCCCGCCGAGTTGGCCATGGCCCGCTCACCCAGCAGCGGCGCCGTCAGACGGCTGAAGAGATCAATCTGCTCGCGGGTGGTGGATTGATCGAGCTCATCGGATCTGCTGAAGTGAGTCATGATGTTGAACGGTTGCACCACGTTCTTGCACTTGGCGAGACGTGCGATAAAGGCGGGCATCTCATCGCTGCGCACCCCGAGGCGGTGCATGCCAGTGTCGAGCTTGAGCCAGGCCACCACGGGGGCAGGCAGTTCGACCTGCTCCAGCGCTTCGAGCTGCTCCCAGGTGTGGACCGCTGTCTGCAGGTTGTTGGCCGCCAGCACCGGCAGATCATCGGCCGAGAAGAAGCCTTCCAGCAGCACTATCGGTTTGACCACGGCGCAGGAGCGCAACATCAGCGCCTCTTCGATGCGAGCCACGGCATACGCGTCGGCATCCACCAGGGTACGGGCAACCGGCAGCAGGCCATGGCCATAGGCGTTAGCCTTGACCACTGCGATGATCTTGCAATCGGGGGCATGCCGTTTGACCACGGCGAGGTTGTGGCGCAGGGCCGCTGTATTGATTTGGGCAATTGCCGCTTTCATCTGTTTTCCCTTACGAGGGCATGATGGCACGTAAATGCGCCAGGCACCGTGTGGTGTCAGCCCTTAATTGTCATCGTCTAAGGCCGGACCGGCATAATTGTCGAACCGGGAAAACTGTTTCAGGAACCGGAGGCGGCACCCACACAAGCGCCATCCCCCGGATTAGTAGTCATCATCAAACGCAGGACCAGCATAGTTATCGAACCGGGAGAACTGACCCTGGAAGGTGAGGCGCACTCGCCCGATGGGGCCGTTACGCTGCTTGCCGATGATGATCTCGGCAATCCCCTTGTCGGGACTGTCATCGTGATACACCTCATCACGGTAGATAAACATGATCAAATCCGCGTCCTGCTCGATGGAGCCGGATTCCCGCAGATCCGAGTTGACCGGACGCTTGTCGGCGCGCTGTTCCAGGCTTCGGTTGAGCTGAGAGAGCGCCACCACGGGGCACTGCAGCTCTTTTGCCAAGGCCTTGAGGGATCGGGAGATTTCACCTATCTCCAGGGTCCGGTTGTCGGAGAGTGCGGGCACCCGCATCAGCTGCAGGTAGTCGATCATGATCATGGATAGGCCGCCGTGCTCACGGGCAATGCGGCGCGCACGGGAGCGCACGTCGGTCGGGGTGAGGCCGGAGGCGTCATCGATATACATCTTGCCCTTCTCGAGCAGCAGCCCCATGGTGGAGGAGAGGCGCGCCCAGTCTTCGTCGTCGAGCTGACCGGTTCGCACCTTGGTCTGGTCGATACGCCCGACCGAGGCGAGCATACGCATGATGATCTGCTCGGAGGGCATCTCCAGCGAGAAGATGAGTACCGGCTTCTCGGCGGTGAGCGCCGCATGCTCGCACAGGTTCATGGCAAACGTGGTCTTGCCCATGGAGGGACGGGCCGCCACGATGATCAGATCCGAGCGCTGCAAACCTGCCGTCATTTTGTCGAGATCCCCATAACCGCTCGATACCCCGGTCACGCCGTTGTGCGGGGTCTTGAACAGCTCTTCAATCTTGTCGACCGTCTGCTCGAGGATCAGCTTGAGCGGCTGCGGCCCCTCGTTGGCGCTGGTGCGCTGCTCGGCGATCTGGAACACCTTGCTCTCGGCCAGATCGAGCAGATCGCCCGAAGTGCGTCCCTGCGGCTCATAGCCTGCTTCGACTATCTCGTTGGCGACCGAGATCATCTCCCGCACGACCGCCCGCTCACGCACGATTTCGGCGTAGGCGTTGATGTTGGCGGCACTTGGGGTGTTCTTGGCGATCTCCACCAGATAGGCGAAGCCACCGGACTCTTCCAGCTGCTCCGAGCGTTCCAGCTCCTCTTGCAGCGTGATGAGATCGATGGGGTTGCCCACATTGGAGAGGCGGGTCATGGCCTGGAAGATCAGCCGGTGCGGGCGGCTGTAGAAATCCTTGTCGATCACCCGTTCGGCGACCCGATCCCAGGCGTCGTTATCCAGCATCAGGCCGCCCAGTACGGACTGCTCGGCCTCAAAAGAGTGGGGAGGAACTTTCAGCTGTTGTGTCTTGGCGTCTTTTTTCGCCGTCACTTGCTCTGCCATACACATAAAAACCGCAGCGGGAAGGGGACGGGAATTTTACAAAAGAAACCCCGCCATCGCGAGTGCTAATGCACGCTATTCACCTCTGTCTGGTGCAACCCTCCTCCTGATGGTGGCTGGCACCACTTGCCGATGAACTATGCCAGGGGCTCACCCCGGCCTCATACCATGATAAAGGCTATGTCCCAATTACGTGTTGCATGGGGCGCCCCAGCGCCTCAT
>NZ_CAWNYS010000496.1:0-9990 GCF_963878295.1 Aeromonas sp. HMWF014
ATCCGGTCTCGCTTACCCTGCGCGGTCTGCTGTTTGGTATGGGGGCGGGCTGGGCCCTGCTGGCGGCGCTCTTCCTGTTCGACCTCTTTGTGGTGGAGCGGGGCTGGTGTGGTCATCTCTGTCCGGTAGGGGCCTTCTATGCGCTGATCAACCGGGTGGGGTTTATCAAGATTGCTGCCAAGGGGCGCGAGCGGTGTAGCAACTGCATGGATTGTTATGCGGTCTGTCCCGAGCGTCCCATTCTGCGCGGCCCCGTTCACGGTGCCAAGCGCGGTCACGGGCCCTTGATTGCGGCTCAGGAGTGTACCAATTGTGGCCGCTGCATCGATGTCTGCGCGGAACAAGTTTTTGAAATCACTGTAGGTTTTGCCGTCACGGCAGAAAAAACGTCGGAGAAAAAATAATGAAAAAGCTGATTGGAGCAATGCTGGCCTGCCTGATGGCGGGATCCTTGATGGCAGCCGCCCCCGAGATCACCAACAGTACCGGTGGGCTCAAGTCCGAGCGTGGCGCCACTGATCTGGTGACCGATGCCACTGCCGCGCCGCTGAAAAACTTTCGCAAGGATGGCGCTCCGTATGATCGCCAATACATGCACCAGCCACCGCTGATCCCCCACGACATCCGCAACTACGAGGTGGATACCAAGGTCAACAAGTGCCTGGCGTGCCACAGCTTTAAAAACGCCAGTGCCATGAAGGCCCCCAAGATCAGTCCGACTCACTTCGAGACCCGTGACGGCATGACCCTGGGTGACGTCTCGCCTCGTCGCTACTTCTGTCTGCAGTGCCACGTGCCGCAAGCGGATGCCAAGCCGTTGGTGGAGAATACCTTTAAGCCAGTTGAAGCGCTGAACTGAGGAATCCATAGATGAAATTACCCGGTTTTATCCAGCGTCTGTGGACCACTTTCAAGTCACCGTCAAAGGCAGCCCTTTGGGTGCTGCTGATGATGGGCTTTTTTGGCGGCGTGATTTTCTGGGGCGGCTTCAACACCGCCATGGAAGCGTCCAATACCGAGGCGTTCTGTACCGGCTGTCACGAGATGAAGGACAACGTGTTCGAGGAGTACCGCGACACTATCCACTACGCCAACCGCTCCGGCGTGCGGGCCAGTTGCCCCGATTGCCATGTGCCCCACGAGTGGAGCTACAAAATCATCCGCAAGGTGCAGGCCTCCAAGGAGCTGTGGGGCATGCTGACCGGCAAGGTGGATACCCCCGAGAAGTTCGAGAGCCACCGCCGCGAGATGGCCGAGCGGGAGTGGAAGCGCATGAAGGACACGGATTCGAGGGAGTGTCGCAACTGTCACAACTTCGAGTACATGGACTTCTCCCTGCAAGGCAAGCGAGGGGCGCAGATGCACTCCACCAGTCTGGCCAGTGGCGAGAGCACCTGTATCGACTGTCACAAGGGCATAGCTCACAAGCTGCCTGACATGACAGGGGTGAAGGGCTTCTAGGGTAGCCAGATCCAGGCCGGGCTTGCCCGGCCTGTTCATATTGCAGCCAGCCTAACCAAAACGGCATTTGTGTGTCCTTTTAATCCCCCCTCTGGCACGAGTTTTGGTAGAATCGGGCCGCCGTGAGTCGCAGCGAGTGACCATGTGGCAAGGACCATGCCTGCGCAGGTATGGATCCCCCCAAATCAAGCGCTGCACACCAGGATCCGTCTTCTCTTTGCTCACGGTCCTTTGTTATCAGGAGCTGCCCATGGGACAGAACATGACCGCATTCATTCCCCTCAAGATCGCCGTGTTGACGGTCTCCGACAGTCGTACCAGCGCCAATGACAGCGCGGGCGACTATCTGGTCGCGGCCGTGACCGACGCCGGTCACCAGCTGGCCGATCGGGCACTGCTCGCCGACAACCTCTATCAAGTTCGCTCTCGGGTCAGCCAGTGGATCGCCGATGAGGGTATCCAGGTGGTGCTGGTCAATGGCGGCACGGGGTTTACCGATCAGAACTGGGTACCGGAGGCGGTCGGCGTCTTGTTTGACCGCACCGTCAAGGGCTTTGGCGAGCTGTTCCGTCAGCTCTCGTTTGCCGAGATCGACGGCTCGGCCATGCAGAGCCGTGCCTTGGCCGGGCTCGCCAACCGCACCCTGGTCTGCTGTCTGCCCGGTTCTCCCAGCGCCTGCCAGCTGGGCTGGGAGCAGCTGATCCGGGATCAACTCGATGCCCGTACCCAGCCCTGCAACTTCGTGACCCATCTCTGAGTTCACGAGCCATTGATCCCGGTACTATTTCAGCCTTCAAGGGGAGCGTGATGAACCTGACCCATCTCAACCAAAGCGGCGAAGCCCATATGGTGGACGTGACCGACAAGCAGGTCACCGAACGTGAGGCCCGCGCCGAGGCCTTCGTCGCCATGGCACCTGAAACCCTAGCGCTGATCCTGAGCGGTCAGCACCACAAAGGGGACGTGTTCGCCACCGCCCGCATCGCCGGCATCATGGCGGCCAAGAAAACGGCGGATCTTATCCCCCTTTGCCATCCGCTGGCCTTGACCAAGGTGGAGGTGGAGATAGTGCCCTTGCCCGAACAGCATCGGGTTCATATCCGTACCCTCTGCAAACTTTCCGGCAAGACAGGGGTGGAGATGGAGGCGCTGACCGCGGCCTCGGTGGCGGCGTTGACCATCTACGACATGTGCAAGGCGGTGCAAAAAGACATGGTGATCGAGCAGGTGCGACTGGTGGAGAAAAAGGGCGGCAAGTCCGGTCATTTCCAACTGGGGTCAAATAGCGGGGAGCAATCATGATCAAGGTACTGTTTTTTGCGCAAGTAAGAGAGCTGGTGGCCTGTGATGAGCTCTGCCTGCCGTGCGACTACGCCACCGCCGAGCAGCTGCGCTGCGACTTAAGTGAGCGCGGCGACAAGTGGGCACTGGCCCTTGAGGCGGGCAAACTGCTGGTGGCGGTCAACCAGACGCTGGTGCCCCTCGATACGCCTATCAATGATGGCGATGAGGTTGCCTTCTTCCCACCGGTGACCGGAGGCTGAGAATGAATGAGATAATGACCGTGGATCGTACCACTGAGCTGTGCGATGGCGATGAAGTGGCCTTCTTCCCTTTCCCTCCAGTAACGACCGGAGGTTAAAGATGAGCGACGTAACCATCACAGATCGCATTCTGGTGCAGCGGGAAGATTTCTCGCTGGCGGACGAATATGCCCGTCTCGCCACCCGCCCAGACAGTGGCGCCATCGTCACCTTCGTTGGCAAGGTGCGCGACTTCAATCAGGGGGAGGCGGTGAAGGGGCTGGCACTCGAGCACTACCCCGGCATGACCGAGAAGGCGCTGGTCGATATCGTGCAGGAGGCCCGCGAGCGCTGGCCGCTGCAGGAGTGCACCCTGATCCACCGCATCGGCGAGCTGTGGCTTGGCGATCAGATTGTGCTGGTGGCGGTGAGCAGTGCCCACCGCGATGCGGCGTTTGATGCCTGTCACTTCATCATGGATTTCTTGAAAACCCGGGCACCGTTCTGGAAAAAAGAGCTGACCGCCGAGGGCGTGCAACGCTGGGTCGAGGCCAAGGAGAGTGACAACACGGCCGCCGACCGCTGGAAAGTGTGACCTGTACATCGTGAGGGGCAGGTTCAACGGGAACCTTGGCCCCTTTTTCGGGCCAGGTGAGACCAGACCCACATAAGGAGGAAGGGAATGAAACCGCTGTTATCTGTTGTCATGGCAGGTGTCTGTGCGATGGCGCTGCACACCACTGCCGTGCAGGCTGATGAGGTGAAGGTGGCCGTGGCCGCCAACTTCAAGGGCACCATGGAGCGCATTGGCAAGGAGTTCACTGCCAAGACCGGCCACACGCTGGCCATCTCTTCCGCCGCCACCGGGGTGCTCTACACCCAGATTAGCCACGGCGCGCCGTTCGATCTCTTCCTCTCCGCCGATGTGGCCACCCCCGAGAAGCTGGAAAAAGCGGGCAAGGGCAGCGATCGTTTCACCTACGCCATTGGTCAGCTGGGGCTGTGGCAGAAGGGTGGCCCGGCCCCTGACGAGGCGACACTGCGCAACTGGAAAGGCAACCTCGCCATCGCCAATGCCCGCACCGCCCCTTATGGCGCCGCCGCCATGGCGACCCTGGCGAGCCTCAAGATCGATCCCAAGCAGTACCGGCTGCTGACCGGCGCCAACATCGGCCAGACCTGGCAATTTGTCGACACCGGCAACGCCGAGCTGGGTTTCGTGGCCTGGGCCAACCTGGTGGACGCCGGTAAAACCGGCGAGGCCTGGGCTGTGCCGGACACACTCTATCCGGCCATCGAACAGCAGGGGCTGGTGCTGAAGAAGGGGGCCGCCGTCGAGGCGCTGGTCGCCTGGCTCAAGGGGCCGGCTCAGGCGCAGATCAAGGCCGCTGGCTATGCCCTGCCCCAATGAGGGTATGAGCCTGATGCGCAGCCATGAGTGGTCGGCCTTAGGGTCGACCACTCTTTGCAATGAGGATGCACACCATGCCGTTGGCTGATTTCAACCGGGAGCGTGGCGATGAGTATTGAAAGAGATCTGCTGGCAATGACTTGTCTAACTCGGGATCCGCTCTACCGGGAGTGCGGCTCATTCGCAGTGTCTGGTGCTGGACCTGGCGTTGGGAGTGAGTCCGATGAGTGAAGGGGATCTGCTGGCCATCTGGCTCACCCTGAAGCTGGCGGCCAGTACCACCGGCATTCTCTTGCTGTTGTCGCCGCCGCTGGCCTGGTGGCTGTCGCGCAGTCAGAACCGGCTGCGCCCCTTGGTGGAGGCGCTGGTGGCGTTGCCGCTGGTGTTGCCCCCCACTGTGCTGGGGTTTTATCTGCTGCTCGCCTTCTCCCCTGAATATGGCTTCGGCGCCTGGTGGCGGGACACCTTCGGCGCCCCGCTCGCCTTCAGCTTTTTCGGCTTGCTGCTGGCCTCCATCCTCTATTCGCTGCCGTTTGTGGTACAACCGCTCACTTCTGCCTTCGTCAACATGGGCAATAAGGAGCTGGAGGCTGCATCCACGTTGGGGCTCGGGCCGCTCGAGCGCTTTTTTCAGATCATTTTGCCTATGACCCTGCCCAGCTTTGTGATGGCGGCGGCGCTTGGCTTTGCCCACACCCTGGGGGAGTTTGGTGTGGTGCTGATGATTGGCGGCAATATCCCGGGGGAAACCCAGGTGCTCTCCATCGCCCTGTTTGATCATGTGGAGGCGATGGATTACCAAAACGCCCATATTCTGGCGGGCGGCCTGATGGGTTTCTCGCTGGTGATGCTGGTACTGGTCTACGGGGTGTTGCAGCGCAGGCAGCGGAGACTGTTCGGATGAACCAGACAGCCACTATGGCGCAGGGCAATTCCCTGAACCTCACGACCCGGCGCGCGTTCGGCCCCTTTACCCTCGATTGTGCACTGACGCTCGAGCTGGGGGGGATTATCGGTCTGTTTGGCCCCTCTGGCTGCGGCAAGAGTACCCTGCTGCGCATCATCGCCGGGCTCGATCGCCAAAGCGGGGATCGCATGCGCTGGCGCGGGCGGGAGTGCGCAGCGCTGCTACCCGAAGCGCGCCGTATCGGGCTGGTGTTTCAGGATTCGCGGCTCTTCCCTCATCTGACGGTGCTCGGCAATCTGCAACTGGCGGCCCGCAAGGGGCGAGGGGGCTGGCAACCCGAAGTGCTGGCCGCGCGGCTCGGCTTTGCCGATCTGTTGGGGCAGCCAGCCCATGGCCTCTCCGGTGGGCAACGTCAGCGGGTAGCGCTGGCTCGGGCCCTGCTGGCGGAGCCCGATCTGCTGCTGCTCGATGAGCCCTTCTCTGCGCTGGACAGGCGTAGCCGCATCCATCAGGCCCATGTGCTCAAGGGATTGCAGCAGGAGAGTGGTATGCCGATGATCTTCGTCAGCCACGCCATGGAGGAGGTGAGTTTGCTTTGCGATCAGCTGGTGCTGCTGGCGGGGGGCCGGGTGGAGGCGCAGGGGCGGCCGAGCGAGATCTTCGCCCGCACCGATCTCTCGCTCGCCAGTCGCGACGATGCCGGGGTGATGCTGGATGCCACTTTGGCCCACTACGATGACGATGAGCAGATGGCGACCCTGCTGCTCGGCGAGCAGCGTCTGCGGGTCACCATGACCCATGTGCCGGACGAGAGCGGCCCCTTGCAGATCAAGGTGGCGGGGCGAGACGTGGTGATCGCCACCGCCCCCATCGAGCACTCCAGCCTCTCCAACTGCCTCGTCACGCGCTTGCTTGCGGTGCACGAGGTGCGCCCCGGCCAGACCCTGTTGCAGTTGGCGCTGGGTGAGCAGATACTGCTGGCCCGGATCACCAGCCGCTCTGCCAAGCACCTGGCGTTGGCACCCGAGCAGCAGATATACGCCTATATCAAGGCGGTCAGTCTGGTCAGCGAGGGTTGAGTCTGCGTCGTTCTGATACATTGTGGTGCGACATGCCCGGCGGGTGCCGGGGTATGCCCGCAAGCGGGTTGGTTACAATCGGGATAAACAAGGCATGGTTCAGACGATGAGTCGAGAGGCAATGAGCTGATGCGTCGCAATCAGGTGATGAAATCCAACGGTCTTGCCCTGCGCAGTGCGGGGGAGGGCCCCTTGTTGTTGCTGTTGCACGGGCTGGGCTCCTCCAGTCTCGACTGGCAGGCGCAGATCGAACGTTTTTCCGATCATTACCGGGTGGTGGCCCTTGACCTGCGCGGCCACGGCCAGAGCATGCAGGAGGGGCCATTCGACGTGGCCACTCTGGCCGCCGACGTGGTGAACTGGCTCGATGAGCAGCCGGAGCCTGCCTGGGTGGTGGGCTTGTCGCTGGGAGCCATGGTGGCGTTGGAGTTGGCCTTGCAACTTCCTCACAAGGTGCGAGGTCTGGTACTGGTCAACGGCGTCAGCGAGTTTCTGCTGGAAACGCCGAAGGAGCAGGAGCGTTACGCCCAGCGCCTCAAGTGGCTGCGCTGGTTTGGCATGCGCCCGCTTGCCTGGTGGCTCGGTCGCGAGCTCTTCCCGGGCCCGGATCTCGCCCGGGTGCGCCACACCTTCCGGCTGCGCTTCGTGCGCAACCGGAAGCGGGTCTACAAGGCGCTGCTCGACGCCTTGCCCGGCTGGTCGGTGCGCGCCCGGCTCGGCGCTATCTGGCAGCCGGTGGCCATCATCTCCACCAGTCACGACTACCTGCCGCTCGCCAAGCGAGTAGAGCAGTTTGCCGCCCTGCCCAACGCCACCATCCACACCCCCAACGGCCACCACGCCTGGCCGGCAGAAGATCCCTCAGGGTTCAATCATTTGCTTCACCGGATTTTAGAAACACATTAAACTTGTCGTCCTTTAACCCGTGTACGTGTTGGACCGATTGCCTTGGCAATGGCATAAGGCAAAGCAATCGGACCCATTTTGCTCTATTAACAGGTGTTTCCTCATGTCTGAAGTAATTAAAATGGCCATCGATGATGGTTCAACCAATGTCAAGGTGAGCTGGATTGAGAACAAGGTGCTCAAAACCATCATCTCTCCCAATTCCTTTCGCAAGGATTGGAAGAGCGCCGCATTGCGCAAGGACAAGAAGATCTACAACTACGAGATAGGCAATACCAAGTACACCTACGACGCTACGTCGGACAAGTCACTGGCGACTACCCATGTGGAATACCAGTACGACGATCTCAATCTGCTGTCCGTTCATCATGCTTTGCTACAGACCCGCGTCATCCCCTGTGATGTGGCGATTACCGTGACCCTACCGATCACCGAGTTTTACAACCCGGACGATTGCCAGCGAAACGAAGAAAAAATCGAGAAAAAACGCCGCAACCTGATGCGCGCCATCTCCCTTAACAAGGGAGAACTGTTCAATATCATTAGCGTCGAAGTGATGCCGGAGAGTCTGCCTGCTGCGCTCTCCCGCCTGATTGGCTCTGGCTGTAACGAGTTCACCAAGACACTGGTGATCGACTGCGGTGGCACCACACTGGACATGGGCATCATCGTCGGCGAGTTTGATGATGTCTCCGATGTCTATGGCAACAATGAGATTGGTGTCTCCATGGTGACCGATGCCACTCGCAAGGCGCTGGCGGCGGCAGACAGTGATTCCAGCTATCTGGTGGCCAACGAGTTTATCAAGCGCCGTCACGACATGAGCTTCGTGCGTGATGTGGTCAACGACGAGAGCCAGATCCCCAAGATCCTTGAGAAGATGCAAAACAAGATCGACGAACTGGGTACCCAGGTCGCTCATGAGGCGAAGAAGTTTGCCAAGAACCCGAACCGGGTCTATCTGGTGGGCGGGGGTGCCTCGCTGATTTATGAAGCGATCAAGGCTGCTTATCCGACGCTGGGAGACAGAGTCGAGCTGCTGGACGATGCACAATCTGCACTGGCTCGCGAAATTTGCCTCTACACCACGGAAGAAGACGAAGTCTATCGCGAGGCTGCCGTGATGGCCGAGGTTGGCGATGAGTAGTCAACTCAAGCGCATGACCTTCTCCATCTACATGGATCCGGGTGCGCTGGAGTCTGATCGCTATGCGGTCGGGGTGTTGCAAAACTGGTATCAACGTGCCCGTAAGATCCAGGATGGCGCCGAGGAGTTTGACTTCTCCAAGAGCCGTTTTCACAAGGATATCTACCTTTCCGGCATGTTCATGTATGTGCTGGCGCCCAATCTGAGCAAGGCCATTGCCAACGCACTGGGGCCGGAACAGGTGAGCCTGACCACATTGCGTCACGCCTTTGCCAGTTGTGGTTTTAACCTGGGAGAGGGGAGCTCGGCTGCGCCACCCGCCGCCGACGTCATGATCGATCAGATAGTGGCACGGTTGGTTCCCCAGTTGGGACAGGGAGATAACGCCTCGTTGGTGGATGAAATCGTTCATCGCCTTGGGCAGCAATCTTCCACCCCCGCTCAGGATAATCTGGTGGATGAGATCGTGAGTCGCTTGGGCGAGCAGCAGCCCACCGAGTTGTGGGATGAGCTCAGGCACGGGTTGCCAACTGCGCTGGATCATGAGCAACTGGCCGAAGCCATCGCAGGCAAACTGCCGACAGCGGCTGTTGAGCAGGATCTGGCACCGCTCCAGAGTAGTATCCAGCTGCTCTCCCGTCAGCTTGAAGAGCAATTCAGACTCATTCGCGAGCAGCATCGATTGATCCAGCGACTGGCCAGCACACCCGGCCGTCAGGTTACGATGGCGGGTGAGGCAGAGCCTCTGATCGAGGACCTCTCGAGCCAGGTTGCCAACATGAAGAAGGTCAAGGCCAAGGGTATTTTCTAAGATCCCCACCTCGCTCAAGATGCCTTTATCGTCAGGATCAAACACATGAGCCAATATGGATGGCATGGTGCAGCCTGGCTGCTGCAGTGAAACCCATCAAAGAAGTGACCCCTCATTTCTTCATTTCCGGTTTGGGTCAGAGCAAAATCATCGATGCGGCCGCCGTCTGCCATAGCGCAGATAAAGTGGTCCGTGTCGAAGTACAGCACGCCTTCCTCAATGGCTTGTTGGGTACGGTCACCTCCGGTGTTTATACCCTGCGTGAGGTTCGCGCTTACTGCGTGGGCTGATTACCCGTTGTATGCATCATGTAAACAGCCGACCCTGTGGGATCTAATATCGATCAGTGAAGAGGCCATTGGCCCCTCCTTCTTATGTGTGAAAATCCGAAACCTGTTGATTAGTTTCGGATTTTTTATGCGTATTACACAGGCTCTCGACTTTTTCCATGCCAGCCATAGTGCCAACTTTGAGTCACTCTCCAACCTCATTCCCCCGAGATCACTACTACCTGGCTCAGTGAGGAGGGCGTCATTACCCTGCACCGACGCCGCATGTCCATGGCTCGCCTGGTCTGGACCATCATCGGCATGGCCATCCTCCGTAACGTCCCCATGACCCAGTTGGTCAATCAACCCGATATCCTGTTGCCCGGTGACCGCCCCTTTGCCGCCCCTAGCGCCTTTCTGCAAGCTCGCCAAAAGCTCTGAGACAAAAGCATAAGGTCGTGGGGATACGGCAGGAG
>NZ_CAWNYS010000497.1:0-17787 GCF_963878295.1 Aeromonas sp. HMWF014
CTTGGGGCTGGGGCAGTTGTGGCTTGATGGTTGATTTGGGAAACAACGCCCATCGACGCCGATATGGGCCTTCATGCCGAAATACCACTGATTGCCTTTCTTGGACTGGTGCATCTCGGGGTCACGTTCTCCACGCTTGTTCTTCGTGGAGTTGGGGGCTTCGATGATGGTGGCATCGACCAGCGAGCCGTGCTTCATCATGATGCCAGCCTCGCAGAGCACTGGTTGACGGCGTCGAAAAGCTGACGAGCCAGCAGGTGCTGCTCCAGCAGATGGCGGAAGTTCATGATGGTGGTGCGGTCGGGGATGGCTTGGTCCAAGGAGAGTTTGGCAAACAGACGTGTCAAGGCAATCTCGTAGAGTGCATCCTCCATGGAGCCATCGCTAAGGCTGTACCACTGCTGCATACAGTGAATGCGCAGCATGGTGTCGAGTGGATAGGGACGACGCCTGTTACCCGCCTTGGGATAGACGGGTTCGATGACCCCCAGCATTCTTGGCCATGGGAGCACAGCCTCCATGCGAGCCAAGAATATCTCTTTGCGGGTTTTGCGGCGTTTGCCATTGAGCTCGCAGTCCGCGAAGGTGAACTGGTGACTAATGCTGCACCTCATCCATGACGCCAAATGGGGCTCATAATCTCACATCAGGGACTGGTTCGCACCTTCCCTAGAAAGGTTGTCAGAAATATTTTCTTACAAAATCAATCGATATTTAATTGAATTGTGTGTAATTCATCACACAATAACATGAGGCTCGATAAAATCCTTTGGTTCCCATCTAAATCTCTGTATAGTTTTTAGTCATGGAAATAATTATTTTAGATATAAATCCAATGATTTTATCTATATTAGAACTTTATATTTAACTTGGTGGTAGCTATGAAACTTTCAGTTAAGCTTTTCACTTTTCTTGCGTGTTTCACCTTCAACGACATTGCTTTTTCAAGGCCTGTCTCAATCGTATACAGAGCAGATTCAAGGGCCCCATCTGATGTATTTTCAAATGGATTTCACGCTTGGGGAACAAATATAAACTTCAATTCACATGTACTTGGCATTTCAGGTAGAAGAGGTAGCAGAGATTCAGCATTCATTCCTACTACCTCAAGTTCAAATTCTGCCAATCGATTTGCGATTGATCTATTAAATGTTTCTGAAGATAGAACCTCTTATACCTATAGTATTAGAGCAACAAACAACTTCTACTCCGCACTAGACTCTATGTATCATGTGTATGATACTGCTGGAGTTCGTGTTCCTGAATTGACAAGAGCTACGTTAGCTGCAGAGCAGGAATACTCAGCATATCAACACATTCCCGCTCAATTAATACAATCAGTTACGATTACATCAAGGGCGGATAATGGTAGCTTAATCACTCGAGTAGAAGAAAATCCAAACTACGCACCAGATACAACACACTCTAACGAAGACCCATTCACATATGGATTACCTTATCCGATAAATATATCTCCAATTCTAATAATGGGATCTTCGATGGCAAATATCAATAACGAGATGCCCAATAACTCAGCTATCCTGCCATCACCATCATATACATTGTCATCATTAATGGCACATTCTGAACTGTGATAAATCGGGTTTTAATTAATTAAAAACAAGCTTGCATTTATCATGGTTGGCTAATTTCAAAAGCTAGACTTGACATGCTTTATGTAAATGTAAAGACCTTAAAACCAAGGGGCTGTTAGTATGAAGAGAGGTATATCATTCACTGGTCAGCATAAAATGCTTCCACTAATTCTATACACGCTAATCAATTTAAAGATAGGGAAAACAAGCTACTTATTTTTAGTTTTAAGCATTTTATTTATATCTAGCACATCTTTTTCCTTCGCAAATAATATCCCTAACTCAGGAGTTCTGTACCGAGTCGATACAAGAAGTCCAGATGAAATATTTTCTAATGGTTTTGACTCTTTTGGAGAAAACGATAGCGTTAGAGACCATTCTAGAGGAGTAAGCTGTGTAGGTCGAGCTGAAAATAGCGCGTTTATCTCAACGAGTTCAGACCCAGAGTATGCAGGAAACTATGCAAGAAGGATTTATTCACAGACTTCTTCGCCAGTTTATGTTTATATAATCATATCAAGTTCAAACATGTATAATATGGTAAGTTCTTTAGAGTATGCTGGGTATACTGCTGGGATTGAAAATGCTAGAACTCAATCTGAGTGGATTGCACATAATTCAATACCTAATACAACCATACAAGGAGTTAGGGTGTATACGGGAAGCAGCACACCACCAATAACTCCAAACCCTCATTATGACAGAAATACCAGGCCTGAAGTAAACGCATCCCCCTATGGTTCACAAACAGCAACCAATGCTAATGGAACCGTAAACTTGCTAGCAGAGATAAGACCTCTTGTTAGTACTTGTATGGCTGCAACGCTGTCTTGTTTTAACACAAATAGTCAATTCAGAAAAGCCATCTCAGATGAGTGCAAGTTTATTGAGCCATACAAGGCCAATACGTTACTAATGAACGACTCTTATGTACATATGTAAAGGTGATATCAATATGAAAAAAGCAACATACTCCATTTTATTTTCAACTCTTTTTTTTACCACCTCATCATTTGCAGGTCAAGGCTTAGCCGACGCCTGCCGAAAGTATACATTACTCCAGAATGTAACAATCCAAAATTACAACTACAATACTATAAGCAGCGAATTCAATATTCGCACGAGTAAATCAACAATGAATTGGTATGGTGTTAAAGCCGATAATAATGCTGGAATGTTATATGATATAGCTAAAACAGCTCGACTAACAGGGGCAAGTGTCGACGTATGTGTCAATACCAACGGCAATTTTTTATTAGGGCTTGAATGGACAAAGAGTGTCAACTAAGCGTTTTCATTAAAAATTGGGGGGCTAGTTGCTCCCCAATTGATTTTAAACCTTCTCCGACTTTTCTGGACTGAGTGATCGGGCCAAATTCAATATCATCTGTTCAGCCCAGCGAGAAAAGGGATTCAGGATATGATTGAATGTCAGGGTCAACACTCAGGACTTGAGCCTGCAGGCCATGCGCTCGCGCAAGATGCGTGGCAACGCCTCCTATTTCGCCTTTACCGCCACACCAAATAGCACCACGTTGGAGAAGTTCTGCCAGTTGCAGCCGGATGGCACCTTCCAGCCGTTTCACCTCTATTCAATGAAGCAGGCCATCGAGGAGGGCTTTATCCTCGATGTGGTGGCCAACTACACCACCTATCGCAGCTACTACGAGATCAGCAAGTCCATCTAAGAGAACCGACTGTTTGACAGCAAGAAGGCACAGAAGAAGCTGCGGGCTTATGTGGAAGGCAGTCAGGAGACGATCGACGTCAAGGCCGAAATCATGCTCGAACACTTCATCCCCCATGTGGTGAATGCCAAGAAGCTCAAGGGCAAAGGCAAAGGCAAAGGCAAAGGCAAAGGCAAAGGCAAAGGCAAAGGCAAGGAGATGGTGGTGACGCAGAACATCGTCTCTGCTATCCGCTATTACAAGGCTATCACCCGCCAGCTGGAGGCTATGGGGAACCCGTTCAAGGTGCTGATTACCTTCTCCGGCAGCAAGGAGGTGGATGGCATTGAGTACACCGAGGCTGAATTAAACGGCTTTGCCGAGGGCGATACCCGCGACAAGTTTGATACCAACTAATATCGCCTGCTGATCGTGGCCAACAAATACCTGACCGGTTTCGATCAACCCAAGCTATGCGCCATGTATGTCGACAAAAAGCTGAACGGTGTTCTGTGCGTGCAGGCGCTATCCCGCCTTAACCGAGCTGCGCCCAAATGGGGCAAGAAGACCGAAGACCTCTTTATTCTCGATTTCGTCAATCCGGTTGAAGAGATCAAGGCATCGTTCGATCCCTTCTACACAGCGACCTCACTCTCTGGCGCCACCGACATCAATGTGCTGCATGAGCTCAAGGATGCGCTGGACGATACCGGTGTCTATGAATGGTTCGAGGTTGAGGAGTTTGTTGCCCGCTACTTCAATAACGAAGATGCTCAACTGCTCAGCGCTATCATCGATGTGGCCGCTGACCGTTTCAACCATGAGCTGGAGCTGAGTAACGAAGAGAAGGCCGACATCAAGATCAAGGCCAAGCAGTTCGTGAAGATCTACGGCCAGATGGCCGCCATCATGCCTTACGACATGCTGACCTGGGAGAAGCTATTCTGGTTCCTCAAGTTCCTGATCCCCAAACTCAAGGTACAGGACCCGGATGCCGACCTGCTTGATGAGTTGCTCGAGTCAGTGGATCTCTCTTCCTACGACCTGCAGCGGGTGAAGTTCGTTAATATCCTCGATAGCGTGAAGAAGCACCCAGACTTTGAATCAAAGTATCAAAACAATACTGATCCAATTAACCGCGAGCTGGCCTTCGAGAAGATCATGAGAGAAGTCATGCTGGCACGAAGAAAAGACGAGCTGGAGCTTTATAAGCTGTTCGCTAATGATCCGGCGTTCAAGGCATCCTGGATGCAAAGTGCACAGAGGATGGTGGGGGGGTAATGCAACCTTTTGAAATCTTGAGTGATGAAGAGCTCGATGAGCTGGAGGCGCTGTTGGAGCACTACGGCAGTGAGAACAGCATTGCCTCGATGTCGATGCTCGATGGCTTTTTGACGGCAGTGGTCTCTGGCCCCTACCTCATCATGCCGAGCACTTGGCTCCCTGCAATTTGGGGTGGCGAGCAGGATCAACCCGAGTGGCAAAGCGAAGCCGAACTGGAACGCTTTATCGACTTGGTAATACGCCACAGCAACGACATTGCGACCACCCTGACCTATGCGGCAGAAGACTATTTCCCGGTCGCGCCTGAATTTGAGCGACATGGTGAGTGGGTTCCTCTGATCCACGACTGGTGTGGTGGTTACCTGGGAGGTCTTGAGCTGGCGCCATGGCCCACGCTACCGGCGCCAGAAGCTGCTGCACTGGCGATGATAGCTGAACCGCTGGAGAAGATGCCTACGTCGCTGGAAGCGTACAGCAATGAACATCTGCAAGAGCAAACCACCAAGGCTCGCTTTGCCGCACGTATTCTACATGCCTACTTTCTGGCACAACGTGGCGAGCGAGCGGTACGTTCTCAACCAGTGGTGGCACCCATCAAGATTGGCCGCAACGAGCCGTGCCCCTGTGGCAGCGGCAAGAAGTACAAACAGTGCTGTTTGCACTGACCAACAAAATAGATAGCAAGAGAGGGCCAATGGCCCTCTCTTGCTTTGGTTAAACTGAAGGAGTAATGACGATGACCTGTCCAAAGAGATGCTATCGAGGAGCAGGACAGCCAACACCTAATGGCATACTCACTGGCATACCGAAAAAGCCACTAAAATAAAAAACCCAACCTTTTCAATAGGTTGGGCCTTTAAGATGGCGGAGAGACAGGGATTCGAACCCTGGGTGGTATTGCTACCACAATTGATTTCGAGTCAATCCCGTTCGGCCACTCCGGCATCTCTCCGCAAGGCTTCATTCTTACCGAACCCGGTCTGGTAAATCAACCAGAATCTCTTTAAAGATCAAATGACTGCCTATAAAACAGGCAAGCAACACTGTTTCTACCGTGGGGCCTGCACGTGGTATTTCGACGGCGCTTTGGCCTCAGCGCACCGGGTCCAGTCCCTTAGACAGCTTGGTAAGTGTGATGACTCCCCCACAACAGGCCTGTTTGTGGGTGACAGGTTGCGGTATTTTCCATCACGGACAGCGTTCAGCCAAGGTTATCTGGCACTGTATTAAAAAAGGGGGATGTCGTTAAAAGGACCATTTTCTGAGACAAGACTCCCCTGTAACCCTTGTGGGACGGGCTGGTAATCGGGAGTGGATTGGTTGACAATTTCATCTCTTTTTTCAGGGCTGGCAGTGACCGGCCCTCACGCTATTTGACAGGAAGTACCATGTTCAATGCACGAATCGTCTCACTGCTGCTAATGACAGCCAGCCTCTGGAGCGCGCCAACCTGGGCTACGACCTATACCTTGCCACCGGCTGGCAGCCGCTTGATTGGCGAGCTGGAGGACTACATAGTCCAGCCGGGTGAGCACCTTGAACTGATCGGCAAGCACACCCAGATTGGTTTTTTGGCACTGCTCGAGGCAAATCCCGGGGTTGATCCCTATTTGCCCAAGACAGGCACTCGCTTGACCCTGCCGACCCAGATGTTGCTGCCGGATGTGCCAAGAGAGGGGATCGTCATCAACCTGCCCGAACTGCGTCTCTACTACTTCCCCAAGGGGAAAAATGAGGTGATCGTTTTGCCCATCGGCATTGGCGACATAGGACGGGAAACCCCTGAGATGACCACGACGGTGATCGCCAAGAACCCCAACCCGACTTGGGTACCCGGCCCCATGGTGCGCAAATCCTGGCTGGAGCAGAAGGGCATCACCCTGCCCGCGGTCGTGCCGCCAGGCCCGGACAATCCCCTCGGCAAGTTTGCCATGCGCCTGGGTTACGGCAAGCAGGACTACCTCATTCATGGCACCAACAAGGAGTTTGGCGTCGGGCTGAGGGTCAGTGCAGGCTGCATTCGCCTGCGCCCCGATGATATCGAGGCCCTGTTCAAAATAGTCCCCCTCGGCACCCAGGTACGGGTGATCAACCAGCCGGTCAAGACGGCCAGCGAGCCCGATGGCCGCCACTGGCTGGAGGTCCACTCCCCCCTCTCTCGCACTGAACTGGAGCTGGAGCAGGGTGCCCCCCTGATCCTCTCAGCCGCGGTGGAAACCTTTATCGCCATGCCCGAGATCGACGGTGACAAGGTCGCTGCCGTGCTGAACAATAAAAACGGCGTTCCACACCCCGTCAGCGGTTAACGGCAACCCTGTGTTCATGAAGGATTTTCCATGAAATACCGCGTCTGGTTCTTGCTCGCCATCTTGCTCAGCCCGGTGGCGCTGGCCGACATCCTCTGGATGGACAACGGTGACCGGCTGACCGGCACCATAGAGGAGATCACGGATGAACAGGTGCGCATAGCACTGCCCTACAGTTCACCGGTGACGGTCAAGCGCGAGGCGGTCAAACGCTGGCGTATCGAGAAGCAGGACAAGCCAAAACCGACGGTGAAGACCGGCATTACCCTGCGCGCCCTTACCACGCAGGATGACAAGCGCGCCTGGCTGTGGACCGGCAGCAGCGATCTGAACGTGAGGCTAAGGCACAATGAGAAGCAGACCAACAACGTCAACCTGAAGGCCGAGACAGAGGTCGCCAATCTCGACTGGCGATACAGCCTGAATGGGGAGTACATCTACGAAACGGCCAACAACGTCACCAACAAACATGAGTATCAACTCAAGCCCATGCTGGACTTCTTCTTTGACCAGCACTGGTTCGTGCGCTCTTCCATCGACTATGACTATCAGATGCTCGACGCTAACTACCTGAACCTGAGTTATGCCTCGGGCCCGGGTTACAGGTTCTGGAACGACAAGAAACGGCGCCTTGAGCTCATCACCCAGGTAGGTCTCGAGCGCACATATCTCAGACCTGCGGCCTACGATGAGTCCATCATCGCCGACATCTTTGATGACAGGATCATCAACTATCCCCTCCTCAATTTAGGCTGGGATTACCGACAGCCGGTCATCTTGTGGTCAGAGAGCATAGAGATATTCAGCAAGGGGGGCTACAAGCGCTACCTGGCCCAGCCCTCTCCTTATGTAACAAGGGAGCAATCCATTCAGGGGAGTCTGGGCCTGCGCTACTACTTCAACGATCACTTGCGCCTCTCCTGGTCGAGCGAGCTCGACTGGGAAGATGCCCGGTTGGATGACCAAGATATTCACCAACAGCTGGCAGGTAAGGAGTGGCGCCATCTGATAAGCCTGGGGGCCAGCTTCTAGACATCAGGGCAAGCCATTCCTGAACAAGGATCTGTGCCACTGACAAGCACCATAACGCCATAAATTAAACAGGCTCACCTGGGTGAGCCTGTTTAATTTCAATACGATTCATGCCACCGGGCGACAACCATCACGACATCAGAAGTAGATCCGGGTGACAGATTCAATGACACAGCCGGGACGACGAATGCCTTCGATCTCGACCTTGATCTCCTTGAGCAGCTCAAGCCCCCCCTTGATGGGAGTCACTCGCAGCAATTTGGTGCGTGCGCGGATATTGCTGTCCACCTTGATAGGATACGGAAAACGCACCTGGTCCAGCCCAAAGTTCACCACCATGCGAGCATCCGGAAACTCGGGCGTCGCCTCGTTGATGCTACCCGTCAACCGTGGCAGCAGCGCCAGGGTCAAAAAGCCATGGGCTATGGTGGTCTTGAACGGCGACTCGGCAGCGGCACGTTCAGGGTTGGTATGGATCCACTGGTTGTCGCCGGTCACGACGGCAAATGCATTGATCATCTGCTGACTCACCAGCAACCATTCACCCACGTGGGTCTCAGCGCCTATGCTGGGCTGCAGAGTGGCAAACAGGGCAGCCGCCTCACCATTAAGCTCAACTGCCGGCTCATCCGCCTGCAGGGGCTGGCCGTTGGCAACCTGTGCCACGCCCGCTTGCCGCTGCACGGACTGACTATCAGCGTGCAGGTCCAGCACACGACCCAGCAGAGGGTGAAGGTGTGCCTTTTGCTGAAACTCACGCCAGTAGTCACGGATCGCCGGAGAGAGCCAATCCTTGAGCTCAAAGGGGTGCTGCGCCAGAATTTCACGCTTGCGCTTCAGAAAATCGACAACTTTCATCTACCGATCCCTATTCGATTCAAAGCCTGTAAAGAGGTCTAACCAGTCCCATTTTATGAAAGTTTCAACAGCAAGTGCAAAAAAATCTCAGCGTACAGCTGTACCACGAGCAGAAGTGGTCACTAACCTGTTGGCTGCAAGCCTGATGGCACAAGGAGAAAAACGATTACCATGGCCAGCGTCAAGCGGCCATGATCCCCACACAAACAGGGGCCGAAACCGGGGGAATGCCATCTGAGAGCCTCTGTCGATACCTTGCTTGGCCCGTCAGGCGTCGTCATGCGGTGCCGGTTGCCACCATTGCTTACAGGTGGCCTCATCCAGAAAACACCAGGCCAGGATCCTGCTCACCTTGTTGCCCTGCGCCATGTCGATCACCCGCACCTGACGAGCACCGACCTGGGCCAGCGCCTTCTTCGCAGCCGGCAAGTTCTCCTTCTTCGACACCAGCGAGCTGAACCAGAGACACTGGCTGGCGAACTCCTTGCTCTGGGCAATCATGGTGGCGAGAAACGCGGCCTCTCCCCCTTCGCACCAGAGCTCGGCCTTCTGGCCGCCGAAATTGAGCACAGGACCCCCCTTAACGGCTTTGCCTAGGTTGCGCAGCTTGCGCTCGCTGCCCTTGCTCGCCTCATCGAGCGAGCCATGAAACGGCGGGTTGCACAGGGTCAGGGCGAAGCGCTCCTGCGGGCTTATGATGCCGTGAAAGACATGTTTGGCATTGCCCTGATGGCGGCACTCGACCTGTCCACCCAGCCCGTTGCTCTTGGCCAGCAGGTTAGCCGCCTTGACCGAGACAGGATCGATATCCGACCCGACGAAGCGCCAGCCATATTCGCGCGCCCCCAGCAGCGGGTAGATGCAGTTCGCCCCCACCCCAATATCCAGCACTCGTATCCCCTTGCCGGTCGGTACGCGTCCCGCACTCTCGGCCAGCAGATCCGCCACCCGATGCAGATAGTCCACCCGCCCCGGGATCGGTGGGCAAAGATAACCCGCAGGCAGATCCCAGTGCTGGATACCGTAGTGCAGTGCCAGCAAGGCCTTGTTCAGCGCCTTGACGGCGGCAGGATCAGCAAAATCCAGGGTCTGGGTACCGTGCTCATTGACGAATACCAAGGGTCGCAACTCGGGGGTACGCTGGCAGAGCGCATCGAAATCATAGGGAGCCTGATGGCGATTGCGTGGATGCAATCCGGATTTACGGTGGGAGGGGGTCTTCATGCTGGGCCTGCCGAGGGAAAACGGGCCCACACTATAGTGATTTGGCCCCGGAAAGTCTAAATCACAGCCACAAAAAACCGGGCTTCAGGTGCCCGGTTCAAGTGAGGTTGGAAAAACAGTCCGTACTGCGAGCCGCTTATCCAGCCTGACTCAGATGTCGATCCGGCGTGCTTGCCAAAACTTGCTGCGCCAATAGGAGCTATTCAGCTTGGAGCGCGTCACTCCGGCACGGGTCGAGGCGTGGATGAATTCACCATTGCCTACGTAGATACCGACATGATTGAGACGACGATTGATCTTGAAGAACACCAAGTCCCCCTCGACCAGATCTTGCTTGGAAACACGAGTCCCTTCATGGACTTGGGAGCGGGTGTCACGGGGTAATTCGACACCGACGGCATTGCGGAACACTTCACGGGCAAAGGCGGAGCAATCTATGCCTCGCTGGCTGCTGCCCCCCATACGGTAAGGAACACCACGCCACTCTTTATATACTGTCAGGATTTCATTCACATCGGGTGTTTGCGAAGCTTCCGGTTCAATAATGGGTTCCATCATGGAAACTTCAATCTTGCTCGCGACCTCGGGCTGGGGTGCCGAAGCACAACCCACCATTCCGAGCGCGACCAGCAGCAGTATCAGGTGGCGCAATCCTTTATCCCCGCAAAAATAGTAAAACTTGTTAAAATACGGCCCCAAAGGGCAATTTATAAGGCAACAGCACTTGACTATATCCAAGAATCCTATTGAGGCAAGTGAAAATCCCAATCGAGATCACATTTTTGCAAGTAAATGCATTATTTACCGTGATTAATGTGAGCATGCCCAAACAATATACAATCTCGAAAGCGACCGTCCTTGCTCGATTAAACTGACTCTTATCGCTGTTTCATCCCTCTTTTAAAGTGAAAAATTATGATCGCTGTGGATCTCTACTTGTTAAAACCGGCAAAGGTCAGCGTCGACCAGTTGGCTCTGCTGCCGGACGCACTCTCCCCGACAGAGCGGCAACAGTGGCAGGGGATCCACCACCAAGGACGCCGCCAGGAGTTCCTGGTCAGCCGAGTGCTGCTCAGGTGCCTGCTGGCCGATCGCCTGCGGTGCCAGGCCAGCGAGCTGCTGTTTTGCACCAATCCCCACGGCAAACCCGAGCTGAGCGACCAGCGCTGGCAGTTCAACCTCAGCCACAGTGGCGACTGGCTGGTGATCGCACTCTGTGCCAAGGGGCCACTTGGGGTAGATGTAGAGTTGGGCCAGCGTCGCCGCCAAACCCTGCCACTGGCCAGACGCTTCTATGCAACCAGTGAATACGAGTGGCTCGCCGCCCTGCCGGCTGAAGAACAGGAAAGCGCCTTCTATCGGCTCTGGTCACGCAAGGAGGCGGTGTTGAAGGCCCATGGTGCCGGCATTGCCGCCGGGCTCGACAAGATATGCTTTGTGCCGCAGCAGGAGTGGCGGCTCGATAACAGGCTCGATGAACACGATTACCAGGTACAGGATTGGCCCCTTAGCGGCGGCTGGCTCAGCCTCGCTGCCCCGACCCTGGCCGTCAACGGCTGGCTGCTGGACGACAACTTGAAATCCGCCCCTATCAACCCCATGTTAACTCACACCATTTTCCAAGAGACAGCCTCATGATCGTCGACATCAATCCCCAGAACTTCCAAGCCGCGCTGATCGATGCTTCCATGAAAAAGCCGGTCGTCATCTATTTCCACGCCCCCCAAATGCCCGAGTGCCAGGGCATGACCACGCTGGTGGAGTCACTGGTTGGCCCGGCCAACCCCCAGGTGACCCTGGCCAGGGTCGACATGAACGATCCGCAGCTGCAACCGCTGGCCAGCCAGCTTGGTCTGCGTGCCCTGCCTGCACTGGTACTCTTCCATCAGGGTCGCCCGGACGAGCAGGCCATTCTGGAAGGGCCGCAGGACGAAGCAACCCTGCGCCACTATTTTGCCGCCTTCGCACCCAAGGAGGAGGAACTGCTGTTCGAGCAGGCGCAACAGGCTCTGGCTGACGGTCAGGCGGATGTGGCCTATGCCCATCTCACCAAGGCTCACCAGCTGGCCCCTGAGCGCCACGACATCAGTCTGTGGCTCATTCAGGCGGCGCTGGATCTCAATCTGCTGGACGAAGCACAGGAGCGACTCGGCAAGATCCCCATGATCGCGCAGGATGACCACTATCAGACTCTGAGCTCCCGACTGGCGCTGGCACTGCAGGCCGCAGACAGCCCGGAACTGCGGGCGCTGGAGGCACGTTACGAGCAGGATCCTGACAATTTCCCCCTGACCCAGGAGCTGGCGGTGCAATACAACCAGGCGGGTCGACAGGAAGAGGCACTGACCTTGCTGTTCACCATCCTCAAGCACGACCTGGCTTTTGGCGATGCCAAGAAGACCTATCTCGACATTCTGACCACCATGGGCGCCCATCCGGCGGCACAGAACTACCGTCGCAAGCTCTACAGCCTGCTCTACTGAATGATCACATGATGAAAAACGGGGGGATGCCGAGGGATCGGCATTGCCTTGGCAAGGCTAGAAAGTTGTGACTCAATGCGGGGAATTGACGAATTTCAGGCAAAAAAAATGGCGCATAAATGCGCCATTTTTTCGCATGGATTACTTCTTGTAGGAAGTAGCCATGTTGTCGATGCGCTGGTTAGCACGCATAGCTTCTTGCTTGGCTTCTGCAACATCAGCAGCGATCTTGGATTGATCAGCACGAACTGCGCTAACATCTTGAGCCAGTTGGTCAACTTTGTTAGACAGATTCTGAACGGAGGTTTCCAGTTCGCTGGTGTTTGCACAACCGCCCAGCAGAGCGGACAGACCAACAACACCTACCAACAACAATTTTTTCATTTTTAAAAGCTCCCTTTAACTCGCCAGACGTTTAGCAAGCGGCGTGATTATGGCACAAAAGAATCATACTTTGGATAGGCCCCATCACAGATAAATGCATTAAAACCCTCATTTTTTTTTAGCCGCACACTTTATGCGCAAACTTTAAGCAAAAATGAGTGCCTCTGGATGAGGTTCGCACAAAGCGTAACCAAATTTTGGGCTTATTACAATTTCGTATGAGGCTCAAGCTGAACGTTCTGACAACAATTGACGATATTGCACCAGATCTTCGATGGTCAGCACAGGCATCTGATGCAGGCGACCGAAGGCAACCAGGTCTGGCAGACGAGCCATGGACCCATCTTCCTTGGTCAGTTCACACAAGACCCCAAAGGGTTTGAGGCCAGCCAGCTGCATCAGGTCAACCGTGGCTTCGGTATGACCACGGCGTGTCAGTACACCACCGGTACGAGCCCGCAGTGGGAAGACATGGCCAGGGCAATGCAGATCGGACGGTTTGGCACCATCGGCGATAGCCGCACGAATGGTAGTGACGCGATCGGCCGCAGAGACGCCCGTGGTCACCCCTTGTGCCGCCTCTATGGTGACGGTGAAGGCGGTCTGATAGTGGCTGGAGTTCGCCTCCACCATCATGGGCAACTCAAGCTGACGAACGCGCTCGTCGGTCAGACAGAGGCAGACGATGCCGGAGCACTCCCGGATCATCATGGCCATCTGTTCATTGGTCATGGATTGGGCGGCGAAGATGAGGTCGCCTTCGTTCTCCCGATCTTCATCGTCGGCGACCAATACGCCACGACCGGCCCGCAGAGCCGCCAACGCCGCTTCGACGCGAGCAAGGGGATCACCAAATTCACTGAGTAGAGACTGATTCATGGTAAGACTCCTAAAACAAGACAAGGACCAGAATCAGGGCATGGAAAGGCAGACAGAGATAGGTATGCAGCGGCCAGCCCAACGGGGCCATGCCTGCAATATCTGTCTTATCCTCTTTCATCCGGACTATGACCGTCGGCTCCGGCATCTCACCGGATCTGCTGACCCCGACCCTGGTTACAAGGTCGGGCGCTCGCGGGCTCCCCGAGTCAGATCGGGATACCGCCGGTGGGGAATTTCACCCCGCCCTGAGAATAAGCGCAGATAGCCTAAAGAAAAAAAACGCCGGATACCAGCCCAAAACCCATCAAGAATGAATGTGGACCCGACCAACACCCACAGCCAACGACTTGGCTCACGCACGCACGGCGCACTGTCTTTTCTGATTTTGTTTATGGCATAGTGCCTGAAAAAACGCGCAGCCTGCGCAGACTCAGGCGCCAATACCACAAACGGAATCATGACAGAGATGGAAAAGAAAATACTGCTGACGGACTGTCCGGACGCCAAGGGCCTCATCGCAAAGATCACCAACATCTGCTACAAGCACCAGCTCAACATCAACAAGAATGACGAGTTCGTGGATAACGAAAACGGCCGCTTCTTCATGCGCACCGAGCTGGAGGGGCGTTTCAACGACGAAACCCTGCTGGCGGATCTGGATGATGCCCTGCCCACCGGTGCCCAGCGCCGCCTGGTCAAGGCGGGCAAGAAGCGCATCGTCATCCTGGTGACCAAAGAGACTCACTGCCTCGGCGATATTCTGATGAAGAACTACGCCGGTGCACTGGACATGGACATAGTGGCGGTGATCGGCAACTACGATACCCTCGCCGAACTGACCGGCAAGTTCGACATCCCATTCCACACCGTCAGCCACGAGGGTCTGAGCCGCACCGAACACGAAGAGCAAGTACGCGCCATTATCGACGGCTATCAGCCCGACTACGTGATCCTGGCCAAGTACATGCGGGTGCTGACGCCGAGCTTCGTCGAGGCCTATCCGCGCAAGATCCTCAACATACATCACTCCTTCCTGCCAGCTTTCATCGGTGCCCGCCCTTACCGCCAGGCGTTCGAGCGCGGAGTCAAGCTGATCGGCGCCACCGCCCACTTCGTCACTGACGATCTGGATGAGGGCCCCATCGTCGAGCAGGACGTGATCCATGTCGGCCACGCCTTCAGTGCCGACGACATGGCCAAGGCCGGTCGCGACGTGGAGAAATCCGTGCTGAGCCGCGCACTGGAGCTAGTGCTCAACGAGCGGGTGTTCGTCTACGGCAACAAGACGGTGGTGTTCAAGTAACCCACCTCTGGCACCACGCCAGAAACAACAAAGGCTCCTGCGGGAGCCTTTGTTGTTTCTGCACTGCCTTTTCTTGCACTCGGCTTACAGCGGCAGACCATTGATGGTCATGACACCCTTGTCGAGCCTCAGCTCGGCAGTCAGCTGGGCGTTGTCCGCCTTGAGATAGCCCATGGCAGTAAGCTGTTCCAGCATGGGAGCCAGTTGCGGTACCGCCTTGCCCAGCTTGCCGCTGAGGTTGGCATGCAGCAGACCGGACAGGGCATGCATCCCCTCTTCACTGTTGAACAGCTGCTCCAGCGAGGTGGCCGCCAGCGTGACGTCTCCCTTCATGGCGACGGGCTCGCCGTTGAGCTGAGCGCCCAACTCCACCAGCTCCAGAGTCGCGCCGCGCTTGAGCAACTTGTCCAGCGCCTGCTGAATGGCTTGATCTTCCACCCCTTGCCCACTGGCGGCCTGCAGCGCCTGATAGCCTTCCAGATCCAGTCCTTTGAGATTCAGGGCCAGCTTGCTCTGGGTCAGCGCCAGGTTGTCGGTCTCGTTCTCCAGATTGAGGGTGTTCAGCTTCACCCGATAGCTGCTGGAGAGGGTCTGGGCATCGTCCCCTGCCAGCTGGGTTTCCGTGGTCAGCCCCTGCAGTGACACCTTGACGCTGTCAGGCAGTTGTACCGACAGCGCGGAGAGAGACATGTTACTGCGGGGAGAGAGCCAGATACCGCTGATCTCGGCCATGTCGGCGCTACCCTTGAGCTCGGCCAGCACCATGTCCATCTTGCTCTGCTCTTCGTGCAGCGTCATGCCCTGCCAGTGGAAGGTGACGTGACCATTGCCTTCCAAATCACCGTGGTAGTCGCCCTTCATGGGCAGGAAACTGAACTCGTCGAGCCCCTGCTTGACCTTGAATTCGTTGGCCCAGAAGCGACTGCTGTTGCTGGCGGTCCACAGGCTACTGACCGACTCTATGCCAAATTGCCACTGCTCCAGCTTGAGCGAACTGAATACCGGGGCCAGCGAGCCCTGTGTGGTATCAAGCAACATGTGGCTCTTGATATAGAGCGGCAGGATACGGCTGTTGACGATGAACTGCGCCCCGACCGGCTCGCTCCCTTCCAGCTGACCATCCAGGTGGGCCAGGGTCTGCGGCGTGACCACCACCTTCAGCACGCCATCGCGGGTGAACAGGTTGCTGGCGCCGGGCAGCCAGGTCAGCTCGATGCCGCTCTCCTGCTTCACCTTGGCAATCTGCTCGGCCATGATGCGATCGAACGTATTGCCCGTGTACCAGCAGGCACCCAATCCACCGACAACCAGGGCCGCACCGACGGCCAGCGCTACTCGCTTCTTCATCTTTATATGATTCTCCAAAGGCTCATTGCCGCACTCTACGGGGCCATATCGGGGCTAGGCAAGTCCAATTCGGCCTCGGCCGCAAATATGTGCTGTCACAGCAAGGGACTGAACAGATAAAAGATGTTCTCCATCACCTTCTTGTACCAGGGGCGGGCACGCCACTTGGCCAGCGACATGGGGGTCGCCTCTATCATGTAGCCCTGTACCAGCCGGGTCATCTCGGCGACAAAAACAGGGTTGTCGATGAGCAGGGTCACCTCGAAGTTGAGCCAGAGGCTACGCCTATCCAGATTCACTGTGCCCACCAGGGCGAAGTCGTCATCCACCAGCACGCTCTTGGTGTGTAGCAGCCCGGCATCGTAGCGGTAGACCTCGACCCCGGCCTCCAGCAGCTCTTCCATGAAGGCGTTGCAGGCATGATTGGCCATCAGGGAGTCGTTGCGCGCCGGCAACACCAGTTGCACCTTCACCCCGCGCGCCGCCGCCGAGGAGAGCGCCGCCGCCAGCGGATCGTCCGGCACGAAATAGGGGGTGGTCAGCACCAGATGGTGACGGGCCTGATAGATGGCCAGCAACAGGCTCTGCTGGATGCAGTCGCCGCCGACGAAGGGACCTGACGGAATGAGCTGGGCCCGGTAGTTGCTCTGGGGCCAGGCCTCGGGCTCGTGCTGCAGGCTGTCGAGCAGCCGCTCGCCGGTCTCCATCTCCCAGTCCCAGACGAAGATGGACCACATCAGCGGCACCATGGGCCCCTGCACCCGGATCATGATGTCTACCCACTGGCCGACCCCGGCGTTCTGCTTGAAGAAGCGGGGATCCACCATGTTCATGGAACCGGTGTAACTCACCCTGTCGTCGATCACCACCAGCTTGCGGTGCATGCGCAGATCCTGGCGCTGGAACGGGATGCGCCAGGCGCCGACCGGCAGCACCTCCACCAGCTTGACCCCCGCTTTGCGCAACTTCTTCGGCCAGGGCGAGCGGAAGAAGGCCTTGCTGCCCATGGAATCGAGCAGCAGACGACAATCTACGCCGCGCGCCGCCACTTCCATCAGCGCCTCGCACACTTCGTCAACATCGCCACCCGGGTGCCAGATGTAGAACTCCAGATAGCAGGACTGGGAGGATTGACGGATGTCGCGCACTATCTCGCACAAAATGGATTCCGGCTTGCTCAGCAGCGTCATCCGGTTGCCGGAGAGCATGGGCATGGACAGCCTGCTCTGGATCAGATCGTGCAGCGGCTGGGCCTTGCTGCCCACCTCGCAGCAGTGTTGGGGGAAGAGGCGGGCCAGCTGGCGGATCCAGATGGCGTAAGGGCGGTACATGGCCTGAGCCCGTTCGGCGCGGCGGCGGCCAAGACGGATCTCGCCAAACAGCACGTAGAAACCGACCCCGGCAAACGGGATGGCATAGATA
>NZ_CAWNYS010000497.1:17797-20352 GCF_963878295.1 Aeromonas sp. HMWF014
GCCAGCGAGACGCCGATGGGGCGCCGTTTCATCACCACCCGCAGGGAAACCCCCGCCACAATCACGGTGTGAAATAGCAGCAGCAACCCGCCGAGGAACTGGGAAAACAGCAGCTGGATGTCGTGCTCCAAGCCATTGATCAAGAGAACTCCTTGTACACCAGAGTGGCCGCGGTGGGCAGATCCCACGGGGCCAGGATGGTATGCTGTAAAACACACCCATTCTATCAGGTCGTTAGCATGATCCTGCAATCTATGCTGCTGAGTCTGGCCATGCTAGGCCAAGGCTCATATGACATCAATGAGCAACAGATAAACCAGTACCTGCAATCCCAGGTACAAGTGAACAAACAGCTGGAGCTGCCCGGCATCATCAAGGCCCATGTGCAGCTCGAGCAGAGCGACGTCCAGATTGGGCGCCAGAGCCCGGATACCGCCCGTGTCTATGGCAAGGGCAAGCTGAAAATCACCCTGCCGGATCAGACCGAATACGACGCGCGCCTGAACATGACCTACGAGGCCAGGCCGCGCTATGACAAGGCCCAGAGCGCACTCTTCCTCGATAACATGAAGTTGATTGAGTACAAGCTGGAACCGGAGGCGGCGCAGCAGAAGTTCGGCTTCATGCTGGGCATGCTGCTGCAGAGCATGGAGAAACGGCTGGAGACCCAACCTGTCTATCGCCTCAACGACAAGGACACAAACCAGGCTTGGTTGAAAGAGAATCTGCTGGGGATTGAGCTGTCACCAGGCAAAATTCACCTGCTAACCAACCCCAAATGAGCCTTTAGTTGTAGGCGGGGGCCTGGGCCTGACGCACCAGCAGCTCGATCTGGTAACCCTGTTCGCGCTGCTGGTCATAGAGGGAGAAAAGCGGGCCATCCAGCTCGTGCAGGGGTAGGTCGGTAAAACCGGCCTGGAGGTAAAACGGCTTCTCGAATGGCAATGCCTGGCACACCACCGGCTTGTCCAGCAAATCATTGCAGGCGTGCTGCAACAAACGGGAGCCCAGTCCCAACGACTGGTAATGGGGCAGCAAGCGAAAGCCGCACAGGTGGTAGTAATCCTCTTCGTCGCGCAGACGCACGACGCCCACCAGCCAGTTAGCGTCTCGCACCACGAAGATACGCTCGGCCAGATCCGGCACGTAATGGGAGAAAGTGGTTTCGTAGTAGTCCCTGATCAGGGAAAGATCCGCATCACAGTACTCTTCAAACGCGATCGCCATCGCCCGTTTGCTTATCACACCCGTTCCATCCTTGGACACTCGGCCCAGTCCTCAATATTCAGTTGCAGTTCGGAGAGAGATCCGACCAGATTAACCGGCAAGATATCACGCCATTTAATAACAAAACAGCCAATAACAACCCGTCTTGCGCACTTTTCAACAGGCGGCTGGCCGCAGGAAGTCGGGGGCAAGCCTATCACGCTATCCCCCGCACGGGCACTGCTTGCGCGAACCGCCCGATTTTACGGCAAGGCCTTGCTCGAACATCAAATAGCGCTGATTGAGTATCATAAAATATTTTTGTAAACATTTGTTAACAATTAACACTGATCATCCACCGCAACAAAAGTCTCATTCGAGTAGCAATTCTGACCTGTCACCCTATGGTGAAACCTTGGCATAGCGTCGCGCTGTCGTTGCCTGAGTGGGAGCACTCCCACGCTGACACCTCACCCCCTTGCCAAGGAGATACCATGTTCAGACCCATTCCTTCACTGCTGATGCTGGCCTTGCTCCCTACCGCCAGCTGGGCCGGCGACATCCACACCCCGCTTGCTCCCTACCACTTCACCCGACAGCAGCTCAGCGCCACTGAAGCTGTCACAGTGCCACTGGACGAGGCCCACTTCGTGTTTGGCGAGGCAGCCATGGTATTCGATCTGCACGACTTCCTGCTGCAACAGGCGCCTCACCTGCTGCCCAAGGAGGAGGTGATCCTGCACTGGAGTGGCATCACCAGCCTCAACCCCCAACTGCTGCTGGCCCTGATGGAGACGAGCAGCCAGCTCATCTCGGCCCCCTCGGAACAAGCCATGGCGGCCCCGTTCGCCCGGCTGGTCAAGGCCCGGGGATTCGATAACCAGTTCGAGCAGATGGCGCGCCAGCTCTCTGCGCGCTTTTATCAGGCCCTGGTCCAGTTGCGCAATGCCCCCGCGCTGTCCCCGCTCGCCGCGCACCAGGCCGCTCTGGCCAGCCTGCTTGCCCCCCACGAGCGGCAGCAGTTGAGCGAGCAGTGGCAGACCCTGTTTGGCAAGGAAGCCATGATCTCGCCCAGGGCGCAGACGGTCACACCGTCGGACCAGCTGGCCGGTGGCCAGTTCCAGCTGCCCTGGCGCCAGGGTTACAGCTGGCAGGTGAACGGCGCCCACTCCCATACCGGCTCAGGCTCTCCCTACTCCTCCATCGATGTCTCCTACGACTGGCCGGGGTGGGGCAGCGCCACCTATACGGTCACCGCCGCCAACGGCGGGACCGTCACCGTCTTCTCCCGCTGCCAGATGCGGATCACGGCCCCCAATGGCTGGGCCACCAACTATTACCACATGAGC
>NZ_CAWNYS010000498.1:0-33701 GCF_963878295.1 Aeromonas sp. HMWF014
GAGCAACAAGGAGGGGGGCGAGAAGGCACATCCCCAACAGGCCGCGCCCACCCAGGCGAGCGCCGTGTTGGAAACGGGTCAGGAACGGGCCGACACAGAGACGACTCGCTCGGCGGACAGCGCTCAGGCCCGGGGTGTTGCCGAGGGGGGCGAGCAGGCCAAGGCGGCCACCGCCGCCAAGTCAGAGAGCCCGCAGGCCGCCGCTACCAGCAGCGCCACAGCGCCGGCTGCCCAGCCGCCAGCCGACCCCGAGTTGACGGCACAGCAACAGGTGCTGGCCAGCAGTGAATCCCAGGGGCCACAGGCCTCGCTGAGTGCCTTGTCGGCCGGGATCAAGCAGATGGAGGCCAGTGAAGAGCGCGAGTCTCCCAAGGTCAGGACCAGGTCAAGGTGGACGTGAAGCAGAAGGTAGCCGAGTTTGGCAAAGGCAGCTCCCCCGGGACCGAGTCCAGCCCCCATGACAGTAACCACAGTCAGCAGGTGCAGCAGAACAGCCAACCCCAGGCGCCCAACAACGACAGCAAACCCACGGTCGACATAGCGGCGCGGCGCGATCCCCAGAATCTGCCACACCTCAAGCTGGCCAACCCGGAGGCGCCAGCCCAGCTGCACCAGAAGGTGAATCTGATGCTGGCGGACAAGTTGCAACAGGCGGAGATCCAGCTCGACCCCCTTGGCCTTGGCAAGATGAAGATCCAGATCCAGATTGGCGCCGACAGCCAAGCCAACGTGCACTTCGTGGTACAACATGGTCAGACCCGCGAAATGCTGGAGCAGGCCATGCCACGGCTGCGTGATATGCTGGCCGGGCAGGGCATCCAGCTCGGCCAGACCATAGTGCAACAGCAGTCGCAGCAACAGTCACAGGGCCAGTCGGCATTTGCCGGACAGGGCCAGCAAGGTCAAAAAGAGAGCGGTTCTTTTGCCGAAACAGGCCAAACTGAGGCTGAGGTCACGGCTGCAGGCCGTCGTTTGCTGATGGAATCGACAAACGACAGTGGAATTGATTTCTATGCTTGATGCCAGCCTGAGTAAGTTTATGATATCGAACAAGTTTGAGACTAGGGTGGACAAGGGATGGCAGATGATAACGAACTGACGCTGAAAGACCCGGCGGCAGGCAAGAAAAAGAAGCTGATCATGGTAGTCGCCCTGGCCGTGATTGTGCTGGGTGGCGGTGGTGCCGGTGCCTGGCTGATGCTGTCCGGTGGCGACAAGGCGGCCGAAGCTTCGGCGGAAGGGAAGGATGCCCAGCCCAAGGAGACGGCGCCCCAGCCCTCGCTCTACGTAGGCATGCCGCGCCCCTTTGTGTTCAACGTCTCGGGTGGCCAGCGGGATAGACTGGTGCAGATCAAGATCCAGTTGATGGTGCGTGGCGCCGCCGATGAGACCCTGGCCAAGCAGAATATCCCCCTGATCGAAGGCACCCTGCTGCGGGTCTTCAGCGCAGCGACCAGCGAGCAGCTGACGACCTTTGAAGGCAAGGAGAAGCTGCGTAAAGATTCACTGGAAGAGAGCCGTCGGGTGCTCAATGACCTGGTTTCTTCCCCCGTTATCGAACAAGTGCTGTTTACCGGCTTTGTAATGCAATAAGGGTGATGCGTGAGCGATCTGTTAAGTCAGGACGAAATTGATGCCCTCTTGCACGGTGTCGATGATGTCGAAGAGGAAGAGATAGGCGCGGCGGGAGATCCCGGCGTCGCCCAGTTTGACTTCTCCTCTCAGGACCGCATCGTCCGTGGTCGCATGCCGACCCTGGAGCTGGTGAACGAGCGTTTTGCCCGCCACATGCGGATCAGCCTGTTCAACATGATGCGCCGCACCGCCGAGGTCTCCATTAACGGCGTGCAGATGCTCAAGTTTGGCGAATACGTGCACACCCTGTTCGTGCCGACCAGCCTGAACATGGTGCGCTTCCGTCCGCTCAAGGGCACGGCCCTCATCACTATGGAAGCCCGCCTGGTGTTCATCTTGGTGGAGAACTTCTTCGGCGGCGATGGCCGTTATCACGCCAAGATCGAGGGGCGCGAATTCACCCCCACCGAGCGGCGCATCATCCAGATGCTGCTCAAGCTGGTGTTCGAGGATTACAAGGATGCCTGGGCGCCCGTGATGGACGTCGGCTTCGAATACCTCGACTCCGAGGTGAACCCGGCCATGGCCAACATCGTCAGCCCCACCGAGGTGATAGTGGTGAGTTCGTTCCACATCGAGCTCGATGGCGGTGGCGGAGATTTCCACGTGGCCATGCCCTACGCCATGCTGGAGCCTATCCGCGAGCTGCTGGATGCCGGTGTGCAGAGCGACAAGGGTGACACAGATGTGCGCTGGAGCAAGGCGCTGCGTGACGAAATCATGGACGTCAAGGTCGAGCTCAGAGCCAAGCTGCTGGAAACGGATCTGACCCTGCGCGAGCTGATGGAGTTGCGACCCGGCGACATCATCCCGGTGGAAATGCCGGAGAGCCTGCTGGTCTATGTGGAAGATTTGCCCACCTTTCACGCCAAGATGGGGCGGACCAAGGAGAATGTGGCGCTCAAGATTACCGACAAACTCAAACGCCCGGAAGGGGTCAAGACAGAGATGCATCTGGTGACCCGGGGTGGCATACGCATCGATGGTGAGGCCGAGCTGGAAGAGCTCGAGCGCAGCATCGAAGATCAACAGCGATAAACAGGGACTGCCTGTCACGACAGACGGTCATGAAGCAGCATAAGGAAGCAAGATGAGCGGAACTGATGAAGAGGATCTGATGGCGGACGCCTGGGCAGCCGCACTGGAAGAGCAGGTGGTTGCCGAAGCCAAGCCTGCTCCCCTCGAGGAGTTGACCGATGACGCCCCTATCAGTGCCGAGGAGCGGCGCAAGCTCGACACCATACTCGACATTCCGGTCACCATTGCCATGGAGGTGGGGCGCAGCCAGATCAGCATCCGCAACCTGTTGCAGCTGAACCAGGGCTCAGTAGTGGAACTGGATCGGGTGGCTGGCGAGCCGCTGGACGTGCTGGTCAACGGTACCCTGATCGCCCACGGCGAGGTGGTGGTGGTGAACGACAAGTTCGGTATCCGTCTGACGGACGTTATCAGTCAGATTGAAAGGATCAAGAAACTCAAATGATCCGCGCGTTTCCGTTACTGCTGTTGTCCCTCCCTGCACTGGCCAATCCCGGTGCGGGGGTCAATCCCCCCAGCCTCACCTCCTGGCTGCTCTCCAGTCTGATGGTCATAGGCCTCATTCTGGTGCTGGGCTTTCTGCTCAAGAAGAGCAAGATAGCCACCGCCATGGGGGGCGGCCATATGCGGGTCATCGCCAGCTTGCCGGTGGGCTACAAGGAGAAGCTGCTGGTGGTCAAGGTGGGCGAACAGCAGCTGCTGATCGGGGTGACGCCGCAGCAGGTCAACTTCCTCTATCGCCTGGAGGAGCCGCTGGACGAGAGCCAGCCCCAGGCGTTTTCCCAGCAGCTTGGCAAATTGATGGGCAAGCATGAAAAAAACTAACCGCTTATGGTCACAGCTTGGACTGCTGGTTGGCCTGTTGGCCCCCCTGGTTCTGTTTTCGCCGCTGGCGCTGGCCCAGGGTGGCATGTCGGCTGTGACCATCAAGACCATGGCGGATGGCAGTCAGGAATACAGCCTGACCCTGCAAGTGCTGGCGCTGATGACGGCGCTCTCCTTCTTGCCGGCCATGGTCATCATGATGACCTCGTTTACCCGCATCATCGTAGTGTTGGGCATACTGCGCCAGGCAATCGGTCTGCAGCAGAGTCCCTCCAACCAGGTGTTGATCGGTATCGCCCTCTTCATGTCGTTCTTCATCATGTCGCCCGTGCTGGATCGCATCAACAACGAGGCGCTGCAGCCTTATCTGGCCGAGACAATCCAGGCCAAGGAGGCGCTGGAGAAGGCTGAACTGCCCATCCATCAATTCATGCTGGCTCAGACCCGGATCAAGGATCTCAACACTTTCATGGAGATAGCCAACGTGCAGGTAGATAAGCCTGCCGACGTGCCGTTGCGGGTGCTGATCCCGGCGTTCGTCACCAGCGAGCTGAAGACAGCCTTCCAGATAGGCTTCATGCTGTTTTGCCCTTCCTGGTGATCGATCTGGTGGTGGCCAGTATCCTGATGGCCATGGGGATGATGATGCTCTCTCCTATGCTGGTCTCCCTGCCATTCAAATTGATGCTGTTCGTCATGGTGGATGGCTGGAACCTGATCCTGGGCTCCCTGGCCAATAGCGTCGGTCTGGGGGCGGGATGACGCTCTCTTTCTATCAGGTGCTGGTCTCCCTGCCATTCAAATTGATGCTGTTCGTCATGGTGGATGGCTGGAACCTGATCCTGGGCTCCCTGGCCAACAGCTTCGGGCTGGGTGCCGGTGGTTAACTCGGACAAACGCAAGGAGCAGGCAGCATGAGTCCGGAAACCTTTATTGATGTCTTTCGCGAGGCGCTCTGGCTGGTGACCATCATGGTGTGCGCCGTGATCCTGCCCAGCCTGTTTGTCGGCCTGTTGGTGGCCATCTTTCAGGCCGCGACGTCCATCAACGAACAGACCCTGAGCTTCCTTCCCCGTCTCATCGTTACCCTGTTTGCCTTGGGGGCGGGCGCACACTGGGGCTTGCAGAGTCTGATGGACTTCTTTCTGCTGATGGTGAGCCAAATTCCCGAGGTGGTGGGATGATCCATGCCCGGCAAGCGCCTGGGACCTCTTCTGGCGGCTCGCTGATGGCGACCTGCCATGCCATTCCCGGGGTAGTGAGATGACCTACACGACTGCTCTCATCATGGAGTGGTTGTCTTCCATTCTCTGGCCGTTGGCACGGGTGAGCGGTCTGTTGATGGTGATGGCGGTGTTTGGCAGTCGCCTAACACCGGCCCGTATCCGTATCGGGTTGGCGCTGGCGCTGACCTTCATGATCGCCCCCCTGCTGCCCCCGATGCCCAAGATAGAGCTGTTCTCCGTCGGCAGTTTTTTGGTGCTGACCCAGCAGTTGCTCATCGGCATTGCGCTTGGCCTCATGACCCAGTTTCTGATGGAGAGCTTCGTCATGGCCGGTCAGATCATCGCCATGCAGACCAGTTTGGGCTTTGCCACCCTGGTGGATCCCATGAATGGCCAGTCGGCCCCCGTGGTGGGCCAGTTCTACCTGATGCTGGCGACCCTGGTGTTTCTGGCGGTGGATGGTCACCTCATCATGCTGCGCATGGTGGTGCTGAGCTTTGATACCTTGCCGGTCTCAGATGTCGGGCTCACCCTGCCCGCCATCCGCAGTCTGGCCGGATTCCTGGGGGTTATGTACCAGGCCTCGCTGGTGATGGCGCTGTCGGCCATCATCGCACTGCTGCTCATCAACTTTGCGTTCGGCGTCATGACACGGGCAGCGCCACAGCTCAACATCTTCAGCATAGGTTTTGCGGTCAGCATGATGTCCGGACTGCTTATTCTGTGGCTCACCATCGGTGGCTTCCACGGCCATTTCGACTCCATGTGGGAGCGGGTGCAGGAGACCAGTTGCGAGCTCATCAACGTCCAGTGCTTCGGTGGTCAGAGTGGCTGATTGCGTACAGCTGGGTAGAGAACTACTCGATTCCCTCCGGGGGCGAGCACAACTGAGCAAGCGCCAGCGTGTCGGAGGTCAGCAGCATGGCTGATACCGATCAGGAACGTACCGAACAACCCACGGGCAAACGACTGCAACAGGCCCGGGAAAAAGGGCAGATTGCACGCTCCAAGGAGTTGGGTACCGCCAGCGTGCTGTTGGCGGCTGTCTTTGGTCTCTTGATGATCAAGGAGAGTCTGGCCGGCGCCATGGTCAAGATCCTCACCATAGGTTTCACGCTCGATCGGGATCAGGCCTTCGATCCCAACGCCATGGGGGTCATGCTTCCCGCCCTGTTGAGGGAGCTGATGTATCCGCTCGGCCTGCTGTTCATGCTGGTGGCCATCGCGGCTTTCGTCGGCAACACCCTGATGGGGGGCATGAATTTCTCCTCCGAAGCCATGCTGCCCAAGTGGAGCAAGCTGAGCCCGCTCAACGGCCTCAAGCGGATGTTCGGGGTGCAGTCTCTGGTTGAGCTTATCAAGTCCATCGCCAAGGTGGTGTTCATCACCCTGTTTGCCTGGTGGATGCTGTCGAGTCAGTTCAACCACCTGCTCAACCTCTCCCTGGAGGGTTATCCGGGCGGCATCATAGATGCGCTGGATCTGCTGCTGTGGATGCTGATCATCCTCTGTTGCGCCCTCATCCCCATCGTGGCCATAGACGTGCCGTTCCAGCAGTGGAATCACATGCGCCAGCTCAAGATGACCAAGCAGGAGATCAAGGACGAGTTCAAGGACAGCGAGGGCAAGCCCGAGGTGAAGGGGCGGATCCGCCGCTTGCAGATGGAGATGGCGATGCGCCGCATGATGGGGGATGTGCCCAAGGCGGACGTGGTCATCACCAACCCGACCCACTATTCGGTGGCACTCAAATATGACACCGACAAGCCGGGCGCCGCCCCCAAGGTAGTGGCCAAGGGTACTGACGAAATCGCGATGAAGATCAGGGAGATAGCAAGGGAATACGAGATCCCCATCATGCCCTCTCCCGGGCTTACCCGCGCCATCTTTCACTCCACCGAGATAGGTCACGAGATACCGGAAGGGTTGTTTGCCGCCGTGGCTCAGGTGCTGGCCTATGTGTATCAGCTCAAGAAGTTCCGCCGTGGTCGTGGCCGGCGCCCCAATCCGCTCGCCAACGAGCTGCCCATTCCGCCTGAATTCCGCAAATGACAAACTTCTGACACAGTCAAAATAAAATCATTTAAAATCAATGTATTGAATTGTTGGCTTGATATTTGCTTTAATCTTGTACCAGCGGTTTGAGATTGAGAAAAACGATGAAATTCCAGGCTTCATTGGGCCGATTGAAAGAGCACAGGGGATTGCTGACCAAGGGGGTGGGGACACCGCTGTTGGTGCTGGCGTCTCTGGGTATGGTTGTTCTGCCCATACCGCCGCTGATGCTGGATGTACTCTTTTCCTTCAATATTGCGCTTTCTATTGTGGTGCTGCTGGTTGCCGTTTATACCCGACGTCCCCTCGAATTTGCCGCCTTTCCAACCGTCTTGCTACTTGCCACCTTGCTGCGTCTGGCGCTCAACGTGGCGTCAACCCGGGTGGTCTTGCTGGAAGGCCACAACGGGAGTGCGGCGGCCGGCCATGTGATCGAGGCATTTGGCAACGTGGTGATCGGCGGCAACTATGCCGTCGGCATCATCGTCTTTACGATCCTGATGATCATCAACTTCGTGGTGATTACCAAGGGGGCCGGGCGGATTGCCGAGGTGAGCGCCCGCTTTACCCTGGATGCCATGCCAGGCAAACAGATGGCCATAGATGCCGATTTGAACGCCGGCCTCATCAACCAGGAAGAGGCGAAGAAGCGTCGCCAGGACGTGACTCAGGAAGCCGACTTCTACGGCTCCATGGACGGTGCCTCCAAGTTTGTCAAAGGGGATGCCATCGCGGGCATCATGATCCTCTTTATCAACATCATCGGGGGCTTCATTATCGGCATGATGCAGCACCAGCTCACCTTCAGTGAATCGGCCGAAATCTATACCCTGCTGGCTATCGGTGACGGTCTAGTCGCGCAGATCCCCTCTCTGCTGCTCTCCATCGCGGCAGCCATTATAGTGACCCGGCAGAACACGGATCAGGATATGGGCACAGCGGTGTTGGGTCAGCTGTTTGACAATCCCAAGGCGCTGATCATCTCGGCTGGCATCCTGCTGATGATGGGGCTGGTACCCGGCATGCCGCACTTTGCCTTCCTGAGCTTGGGGGCCCTCTCGGCTGCCGGTGCCTGGTGGCTGCTGCGCCGCGAGAAGCGGGCCGCCGCCAAGGCTGCCAAGGGCCAACTGATGCCCGCCACGGCCGATCAACCCCATGAGCAGAAAGAGTTGAGCTGGGACGATGTGCTGCCGGTGGACATCATAGGGCTGGAGGTGGGCTATCAACTTATCCCGCTGGTGGATCGTAATCAGGGCGGGGAACTGCTCAACCGGATCAAAGGGGTGCGCAAAAAACTCTCCCAGGAGCTCGGCTTTCTGGTGCCTGCCGTGCACATTCGCGACAATCTGGATCTCGCGCCCAACCAATATCGCATCACCTTGATGGGGGTCAGTACCGGCGAGGCCAATGTTTACCATGATAAGGAGATGGCCATCAATCCGGGTCAGGTGTTCGGCCAGATCCAGGGCATCGCCACCCAGGATCCCGCCTTCGGGCTGGAGGCTGTGTGGGTCGCCAAGGAGCAAGTCTCCCAGGCCCAGACTCTCGGTTATACAGTGGTGGATACTGCCACCGTGGTCGCCACTCACTTGAGCCAGATCCTCTCCAACCATGCCGCCCTGCTGCTGGGTCATGACGAAGTGCAACAGCTGCTCGATATGATAGGGAAGCATCAGAACAAGCTGGTGGAAGGACTGGTTCCTGAAGTCATCAGCATGGGTAACCTGGTGAAGGTATTGCAGAACTTGCTCAATGAAGGCGTGCCAATCCGTGATATGCGCACTATCCTGCAGACCCTGGTGGAATACGCCCCGCGCAGTCAGGATCCCGAAGTGCTGACGGCCGCCTGCCGTATCGCCCTGCGTCGCCTGATCGTGCAAGAGATTGCCGGTCCGGACCCCGAGCTGCCGGTGATCACCTTGGCACCAGAATTGGAACGTATATTGCATCAATCCCTGCAGGCAGGGGGGGGTGATGGCGCTGGCATAGAGCCGGGTCTGGCAGAGCGGATGCAACGCTCGCTGGTGGAAGCCACTCAACGACAAGAACTGGAAGGCCAACCGGCCGTGCTTCTGACATCAGGGATACTGCGCAATACCCTGGCGAAATTTGTCAAGAATGCCATTCCTGGATTGCGCGTTCTGTCTTATCAGGAAGTGCCTGATGACAAGCAAATCCGCATCGTCAGTGCGGTAGGACAGAACTAGTTAGCGGAGATGACGGGTGAAGATTAAGCGGTTTTTTGCCAAGGACATGCGAACGGCTCTGGCCGAGGTCAAGGAGACTCTCGGGCCCGACGCCGTCATCATGTCCAACAAGAAGGTCACTGGTGGGGTGGAGATAGTCGCCGCTGTCGATTATCAATCCCAGGTCCTGGGGCCCACAGATGCGCCGGTTCGCCGTCAGTTGAACGATGAGAGCGTCAATATCTCGTCTGCCGGACGGCAGATGACCCGTCCTGTGCCCAGCCAGGCCCAGGAGCAGAACGAACACTATGCCGATACCCTGGCTGCCCTGTTGGCGCGTCAACAGAAGTTGAACCCGGCCAATCCGGCCGGTCTCAAGGGGGCGGCACCCGTTGCCGCCGCTGGTTCAGCTCCCCGCACGCTGGCCGAACAGGGTCAGTGGGGGGCGGCTCCCGAGCCTGCCAAGCCCAAAGCCAGAGTGGCGACCCCAGGTCGTGCTCCCCAACCTGCGCCGCGAGAGCAGGAGATGGAAGGGATGCGCAAGGAGATGGCCAGCATCCGAAAGTTGTTGGAGCACCAGATCTCCGGACTGATGTGGCAGGAAGTGGAGCGTCGTGAGCCGATGCGAGCCCTGCTCATCAAGGAGCTCAAGAAAATAGGCTTTGACGATGCCTTTGCCGATCAGCTGGCGGGCCTTATCCCTGAGGATATGTCCATCCATCAGGCCATGGCGCAGCTGGCCGAGGTGTTGACAGCCCAGCTCAAGATCAGCGAAGACGATATTTTACGTCAGGGTGGGGCGGTTGCCCTGCTCGGACCGACCGGGGTGGGCAAGACCACCACCATCGCCAAACTGGCGGCGCGGTTTGCCATGAAGTATGGCGCCGAGCAGGTGGCGCTTATCACCACGGATAACTACCGGATCGGGGCCCACGAGCAATTGCAGACTTATGGTCGCATCATGGGGTGTCCGGTACGTCAGGTACGGGATGCCGAGGAGCTGGCCAATGCGCTCTATCAGTTCCGCCATCGCCGGTTGGTATTGATCGATACCGCCGGGGTGGGTCAGCGGGATATCCGTCTGACCGAGCAGCTCGATACCCTGGTCAAGAATGCCAAGGTACGCATCCGCAGCTACCTGGTGATGTCCGCGACTTCCCAGCGTCGGGTGATGCAGGAGGCGGTGGACCACTTCCGGCGTATCCCATTAAGCGGCTGCATACTTACCAAATTGGATGAAAGTCTGAATCTGGGCGAAGTGATTAACGTGTGTATCCAGAATGCACTGCCCATCAGCTATATCACTGATGGGCAAAGGGTTCCGGAAGATATCCAAGTTGCCAATGCGGCGCAGCTCGTCGGAGCTGCCATGGGCTCGCTGGAGCGGGAAACAGAAGAACCCTATTTCTGGGGTGCAGGCTTTGGCGAGGCCGAAGATTCGGAGTTTTATGAGTAACATGTATATGGATCAGGCGAGTGGTCTGCGCAAAATGCGTCAAAACAATCGAGTAAAAGTGATCGCCGTTTCCGGTGGCAAGGGGGGCGTGGGCAAGACCAACGTGACCCTGAACGTGGCAGGCGCCATGGCCGCACAAGGCAAACGGGTGATGGTGCTGGACGCCGACCTTGGCCTTGCTAACGTTGACGTCATGCTGGGGTTGCGGGTACATCGTAACCTCTCCCATGTGCTGGCCGGTGAGTGCACCATAGACGACATCATAGTCGAGGGTCCCTACGGCATGATGATAGTGCCGGCCACATCAGGCACCCAGTCTATGGTCGAGCTCTCTGCGGTGCAGCATGCCGAACTGATCCGCGCCTTCAGTGAGATGAAGACCCAAGTTGACATACTGCTGGTGGATACAGCGGCGGGGATCTCCGACATGGTGCTGAGCTTCACCCGCGCCGCCCAGGACATCATGATAGTGGTGTGCGATGAGCCGACCTCCATCACGGATGCCTACGCGCTGATCAAGATCCTCTCCAAGGATCATGGCGTGTTTCGCTTCAAGGTGGTGGCCAACATGGTGCGCAGCCTGCGCGAAGGGCAGGAGCTCTACGCCAAGCTGACCCGGGTCACAGATCGCTTTCTGGATACCTCGCTGGAGCTGGTAGCGTGTGTACCTTACGACACCAACCTGCGCGCCGCCGTGCGCAAGCAGAAACTGATTGTCGAAGCTTTCCCCAAGTCACCTGCGGCGCTGGCGTTTCGCGCCCTCGCCAACAAGGCGGCAAGCTGGCCCATTCCTAACCAACCCGGTGGTCATCTCGAATTTTTCCTGGAAAATTTGCTGCAAAGGCCGGTCATAGCACAGGAAGGTTCCCGTGAATAAAGCCCAAGCGTACTTGCGTCATCAGGATTCCTATGTGCTGGTCGAGCGTCATGCTCCGCTGGTGAAACGGATTGCCCAGCATTTGTTGGCTCGCCTGCCAAGCAGTGTATTGCTGGATGACCTGATCCAGGCAGGTATGATTGGGCTGCTCGAAGCCTCCCGCAACTTTGACGGCAGCAAGGGCGCCAGTTTTGAAACCTACGCAGGGATCCGCATCCGTGGCTCCATGCTCGACGAGATCCGGCGGGGGGACTGGGTGCCACGTTCGGTGCACCGCAATAGCCGCTCCATCGCTGAAGCCATCGAAAATGTTGAACAAGCGCACGGTCGTGATGCCCGTGATACCGAGGTTGCTGCCCAGATGGGGGTCAGTCTCGGCGAGTATCACGCCATGCTGCAGGATGTCTCCTGCGGCAAGATCGTCGGTATCGAGGATCTGGGGGTCAGCGAAGATGTGATAGGGCACCCCGATGACGCAGCAGGCAACAATGGGTTTGACGAGCTGGCGGCCGAGCGTTTTCAAGGTGCGTTGGCCGAACACATAAGCCGTCTGCCGGAACGGGAAGCACTGGTCCTCTCCCTTTACTACGATGAAGAACTGAACTTGCGTGAAATAGGCGAGGTATTGAACGTTAGCGAGTCTCGTGTGAGCCAGATACACAGTCAGGCGATGCACAGATTACGCGCTCGTTTAAGAGATTGGCATGTATAAGTGTTTGTACTGGCTACACTGAAACAAAACTCTAAGGCATAATCCGCATAACAAAACCTGCGATCTGCATCATGTAAGTGAGCCGCTATAGCGGCTATTTAGGAGGGAATTTTGGACAAGAACATGAAAATCCTCATTGTTGACGATTTTTCAACGATGCGCCGGATTATCAAGAACTTGCTGCGTGACCTGGGATTTAACAATACCCACGAAGCAGATGATGGCAACACGGCCTTGCCAATGTTGAAAAATGGTGATTTTCAGTTTGTCGTCACCGACTGGAACATGCCCGGTATGCAAGGCATTGACTTGCTCAAGGCTATTCGTGTCGATGACAAGCTCAAGCATCTGCCGGTGCTGATGGTGACGGCTGAAGCCAAGCGCGAACAGATCATTGAAGCCGCTCAGGCGGGCGTCAATGGCTACATAGTCAAGCCTTTCACCGCTGCAACGCTCAAAGAGAAACTCGACAAAATCTTTGAACGAATCGGCTAAGGAGCAGCATGGATGAAGGCCAAAACGAGTGCAATGATTTCGCTCGATCAGGCAAGGATGCTTGTTGCCCATCTGGAGCAAGGCGAATTTGAACAGGCCGATACTATCATCGCAGATGCATGTGCTCCCAATGCGGCAGCTCTGTTTGACAAAGTGGGTCAACTGACACGACAACTGCACAGCTCTTTACAAGATTTCCGGCTGGATTCCCGGATCCCCGACCTGGCAACCCATGAAATTCCCGATGCCCGGGAACGTCTTAGCTACGTCATCGACATGACAGACAAGGCAGCCAACCGCACCATGGATGCGGTGGAAGCCAGTTTGCCGATTGCCGACCGGCTCAACGACAATATTCAGTTGGTTATGCCCAACTGGAATGCCCTGATGAACAGGGACATGAATGTCGGGCAATTTAAGTCTTTATGTCACCAACTGGATGATTTCATTAAGGCTTCTGAATCTGATGCCGATAAATTACGGCAACTGCTAACAGAGATCCTGATGGCGCAAGATTTTCAGGATTTGACCGGCCAGATGATCCGCAAGGTCATCAAGTTGGTGCAGGAAGTTGAAACTAAATTAATAGAAATGCTGACTATGTTTGGTGAGGCATCTGTTGAGCATTCATCTCGCAGCCTTCCTGTAAGCCGGATTGAAGCTGAAGGCCCCATCATGAACCCAGAGACTCGTTCCGATGTGGTCAATGGTCAGGATGATGTGGACGATCTGCTGTCTAGCCTGGGATTTTAATGGAGTGACGCATGGCCTTCGAAGTTGATGAAGACATACTGCAAGACTTTTTGGTCGAAGCATCCGAAATATTGGAACAGTTGTCCGAACAACTGGTCGACTTGGAAAAGCGACCCGATGACAAGAATCTGTTGAATGCCATATTTCGCGGCTTTCATACCGTCAAAGGCGGCGCCGGTTTTCTCTCTCTGGGTGAGTTGGTAGACGTGTGTCACGGTGCCGAAAACGTGTTCGATATCTTGCGCAATGGCAAGCGAACCGTCACGGCGGAATTGATGGATGTCATTTTGCAGGCGCTGGATGCTATCAATGTGATGTTTGCCCAGGTGCAAAATCGAGAACCGCCGAGCCCTGCTTCCGCTGAAATTTTTCATGACCTGCATGAGCTCTGCAAACCTGAAGGGCAGGAGCAGTTGTTGACTGCCTCGGCAGGCAATAGTGCGCCTGTAGAAACTGCGGCATCTGCTGACGAGGTGAGCGCGGCTCCTGAGCCTGAAGCGGTTGCCGAACCCGTGGCTGTCAATGGCGGCGGCTCCATCGATGAAATCTCAGCCGATGAGTTTGAGCGCTTACTCGATGAACTCCACGGCGTCGGCGGAGCCCCGACGCCGGTTGCGAGCCCCGTGCTGACTGGTACGGGCGATATCACAGACGATGAGTTTGAAGCCTTGCTCGACCAGCTGCATGGTCAGGGTCAGCATAGCGGCGCGCCTGAGATCAACCCGTTGAAGTCGGTGCAAAAAGAGGTTGACGAGCTGATCGATGATGATGAGTTCGAACGCCTGCTCGATGAATTGCATGGTCGTGGTCAAGGGCCAAAAACCAGCATCACGCCCCCTGTTGCACCAACAGTCGCAGCGCCGGTGCCAGCCGCCGTCGCCAAGCCAACACCAGCCCCCAAACCAGCTGCTGCGCCGGTTGCTGCTGCTAAACCGGCACCAGCCCCCGTCAAGCAAGCCGCTGCGCCAGCAGAGAATGCGGTGCAAAGCGATACCACTGTGCGGGTGGATACCAAAACACTAGACGTCATCATGAACATGGTGGGTGAACTGGTGCTGGTACGAAATCGTCTGGTGAGCCTTGGGATCGCCAGCAACGATGAAGACATGTCAAAAGCGGTTGCCAACCTGGATGTGGTGACGGCAGACCTGCAAGGCGCCGTGATGAAGACGCGCATGCAGCCGATCAAGAAAGTATTCGGTCGTTTCCCCCGGGTTGTGCGCGATTTGGCCCGCACCCTCAAGAAAGATATTGAGCTGGTGATGGTCGGGGAAGAGACAGATCTGGACAAAAACCTGGTCGAAGCCCTGGCCGATCCGCTTGTTCACCTGGTGCGTAACTCCTGTGACCACGGGGTTGAGATGCCGGATGTGCGGGAAAAAGCGGGCAAGCCACGGCAGGGCACCATTACCCTGAGCGCCTCCCAGCAGGGTGATCACATTCTGCTTTGCATCGAAGACGATGGCGCAGGCATGGATCCGGAAAAGCTCAAGTCCATCGCTATCAATCGTGGCGTTCTGGATGCAGACACTGCGGCCCGCATGAGCGACAGCGATGCCTATAACCTGATTTTTGCTCCCGGTTTCTCGACCAAGTCTGAGATTTCCGATATTTCCGGCCGCGGTGTCGGCATGGATGTGGTGAAGACCAGCATAGTGAGCCTCAACGGCTCTGTGCATATTGACTCTGCCTGGGGTAAGGGCACTCGCCTCGAGATCAAGGTGCCCTTGACCTTGGCTATCTTGCCTACGCTGATGGTGGAAGTGGGTGAGCAGACATTTGCCTTGCCGCTGGGGTGTGTGAACGAGATTTTCCATCTGGACCTCAAGAAGGCCAACATGGTCGACGGTCAGCTCACCATCATAGTGCGCGACAAGGCCATCCCTCTCTTCTACCTGCACAAGTGGTTGGTAAAAGGGACAAACAAGAAATCACGGCAGGATACGGGCCATGTGGTCATAGTGCAGATTGGCACTCAGCAGATAGGCTTTGTCGTGGATAATCTGATTGGCCAGGAAGAGGTGGTGATCAAGCCACTGGACAACCTGCTGCAAGGAACCCCGGGCATGGCCGGGGCTACCATCACCAGCGATGGTGGTATTGCACTCATTCTGGATGTGCCGAGTCTGCTAAAAGCATATGCGCGTAGACATTGATAGCTCAGGCCCAAGGAGTTAGAAAAATAACAATGGCAGTTAAGGTATTAGTTGTCGACGACTCGAGCTTCTTCCGCCGCCGGGTCAGTGAGATCATCAATCAGGATCCTATGCTGACGGTGATCGATACGGCCCAGAATGGACGGGAAGCGGTAGACAAAGCACTGGCTCTACGGCCTGATGTGATCACCATGGACATAGAGATGCCCGTGATGGATGGCATCAGCGCCGTGCGCGAGATCATGGCCAAGTGCCCCACTCCGATCCTGATGTTCTCCTCGCTGACCCATGAAGGGGCCAAGGCCACCCTTGATGCCCTGGATGCGGGAGCCCTCGATTTCCTGCCCAAGAAGTTCGAAGATATCGCCCGTGACAAGGACGAAGCAGTTCGCTTGTTGCAACAGCGGGTCAAGGACATATCGCGCAAGCGTTTCCTGATGGGCGCCAGCGCCCGGCCAAAAGCGCCTGAACCTGCGGCTCGCAGCCCACTGGTCGGTTCGTTGCCACGTCCCGGCGATCGTCAGGTCGAGCCACCGCGAATCGTGCCGGTTGCTGCGTTTAAACGCAGCGGGAAAACTTACCAGCTGGTGGCTATTGGTACCTCTACTGGTGGTCCGGTGGCGCTGCAAAATGTGCTGACCAAATTACCGGGTGATTTTCCTCATCCGATTCTGCTGATCCAGCACATGCCGGCAACCTTTACCGCTGCATTTGCCGCTCGCCTCAACGGTTTGTGTCAGATAGGGGTCAAGGAGGCGGAGGATGGTGATGTACTCAAACCTGGTCACGCCTATCTGGCGCCGGGTGGCAAACAGATGTTGCTGGAAGGGCGCGGAGTCGGTGCTCGCATCCGGATCGTCGATGGCAATGACAAGGTTAACTACAAGCCTTGCGTGGACATCACCTTCGCATCGGCAGCCAAGACCTATGCCGACAAGGTGCTCGCCATCGTATTGACCGGCATGGGGGCGGATGGCAGGGATGGGGCGCGTCTGCTCAAGGAGCAAGGATCCACCATCTGGGCCCAGGATGAAGCCTCGTGCGTCGTATACGGTATGCCACAAGCCGTCGCCAAGGCGGGTATCGCCACTGAGTCACTGCCGCTGGATCGGGTAGCACAACGTATCCTGGTGGAGCTGGGTCGCTAAAGATGAGCATGTTTGGCCTGATCCTGGCTCTGGGAGCCATTGCCATTGCTCAGCTATGGCATGGTGGAACCCTGCTCACCCTGCTCGACGGACCGGCATTTGTCATCGTTGTTGGTGGTACCTGGGGTGCCGTCATTTTGCAGACACCGCGCAAATATCTGCTCGAGGCGATCAGGCAGCTGCGCTGGATGTTGCTCCCCCCGGGTTGGGATCTGCTCAATCAGGCCGAACGGTTGCAGGGATGGGCGGTGTTCGCTCGCCAGCAGGGCCTGCTGGCGCTGGAAAATCAGGCTGATCAGGAAAGTGACGAGTTCACCCGCCAGGGGCTCACCATGATAGTGGATGGAGTGTCGATTGAGGATATTCGCATGTTGCTGGAAGCGGATATCGACATCGAGCAGGAGCGTAACGAGCACTCGGCCCGGGTATTTGAGGCCATGGGGGGATATAGTCCGACCATTGGTATCATAGGCGCCGTGATGGGTCTGATCCAGGCCATGTTCAATCTGGAGGATCCGGCAGCCCTCGGCGCCGGCATTGCCGTTGCCTTTGTTGCCACCATTTACGGGGTCGGCTTTGCCAACCTCTTTTATCTGCCGATTGCCAACCGCCTGCGCGCCTTTCATTATCATTACGCCCTGTTCCAGGAGATGACCCTGGAAGGATTGATGGCGATTGCCCACGGTGAGAATGGCCCGCAGGTTGAACGGCGGTTGAAGGCTTATCTGAAAGGAGAGTAGCCATGCGCAAGCGCTATCGTTTGCATCTGCAAGGTCGAGAACATCTCGATCGCTGGCTGGTTTCCTACGCCGACTATATGACGCTGATCTTTGCGCTGTTTGTGGTGCTCTATTCGGTGGCCCTGGTCAACAAAGATAAATATCGCGCCGTCATCGACGGCATGACCCAGGCGTTCAACGTCATGCAGCCACGCAGTGATGGCCTGCTGGAAGGGCAGGGACAGTCGCTGTTGAACAACGAGATATCGGCCGCACCCTCAGTGCTGGAGAGTGCTATGCCACCTTCCCCCTCCCTTGCTCCCATCTCCGGTGTGCCCATCAAACAAGATGGTATGGCTCTTGCGAAGATAGATATGCAGCTGAAAGAGAGCATGAGCGCTCTGATCGAGGCCGGGGTGGTCAAGCTTACGCTGGACGACAACTGGCTGACGGTCGAGTTGAGCTCGGGTCTCTTGTTTGGCAGCGGCAGTGCTTTTATGAGCACCAATGCCTACCCTGTGCTCAATACGCTTTCAGGTATTCTGAAACCGGTCGATAACTATGTGAGAGTGAGAGGCTATACAGATAACCAGCAGATAAATAATGAAATTTTTCGCTCCAACTGGACGTTGTCTGCGGCAAGGGCCGAAGCCGTGCTCACCGCTCTCATCGCCAAGGGCATAGCACCACAGCGGCTTGCCTACGAGGCATACGGGGAGTTTTCTCCCTTTGCCGGGAATGACAGCGAACAGGGACGCTTACAGAATCGCAAGGTGGTGGTCGCTATTTCCAAGTTCGCATGGACGCCACCCGCAGCTCCCGCCAAGCCTGTGATGGTGGCGCCGGTTCCTGCAGTGCAACAGGCGGTAGAGGCAGGCGAGGTCAAGGTGATCACTCTGCCAGGTGGCGGCATACGTATAACAACAAGGCAGGATTGATACAGTGATTGTTTGGACGGTTGCCAACCAAAAAGGTGGGGTCGGTAAAACCACCACAGTAGTCTCGTTAGCCGGTATCCTGGCCCAGCGTGGCCAGCGGGTGCTATTGATTGACACCGATCCCCATGCTTCCCTGACCTCTTATCTCGATTTTGACTCGGATCGGCTGGACGGTACCCTCTATGAGCTGTTTCAGGCCGTCAAACCGACGGCCGAGCTGGTCAATAAACTGACGCTGCGAACCAAGTTTGACAACATCCACCTGCTGCCTGCCTCCATTACCCTTGCCACTCTGGATCGGGTGATGGGCAACCGGGAAGGCATGGGGTTAGTGATCAAGCGTGCCCTGCTGCGGATTCATGATCAGTATGACTATGTGCTCATCGACTGTCCGCCTGTGCTGGGGGTCATGATGGTCAACGCCCTGGCTGCCTGCGATCGGATCCTGGTGCCGGTTCAGACTGAGTTCCTGGCCCTAAAGGGGTTGGAGCGGATGATGAAGACCTTCGAAATCATGCAGCGATCCAAGCGGGAGAAGTTCCGCTTCACCGTGATCCCCACCATGTTTGACAAGCGTACCCGCGCCTCTCTGATGACACTGAAGTCCATCAAGGATCAACATGGCGATGCGGTATGGAACGCCGTCATCCCCATAGACACCAAGTTTCGGGATGCCAGCTTGCTCCACATTCCCCCTTCTATTTATTCGCCGAGCAGTCGCGGCACATATGCCTATGAGACCTTGCTCAACTATCTTGATGCCCAGGAGCGTCAACGTGCTCATGAGGTGGCATCATGAGAGACACAACCCAAGTGAGGGCCATGGATGATTACTTCCACTCCCTGTTGCTGGATGAGGCGCTGTTGCCTGATCTGCCAGAGGAGCCGGAACCTGCGCCCGCGATCCGGCTGCAACGCCAGCCTCAGGCACAGTCCGAGGTGGTGGTACAACCCTATCTGGAGGCCGATGAGCGACTCGAGCAACTGAGCGAGCTGCTTGCCCAAGTGGGGCAGGTGCAGTTTGAAATGGACGCGCTGAGCCATGAAGAGGTGAGCAGCGAGCCGCTGCAGATCGAGGTCGAAGATACCTTGCTGCTCGTTGAACCAGTATGGCTGGAGGAGATGCCAGCCCCTGCGATGGCAGAGCCGTCGACGCTGGTAATGACAGAGACTGCGGTGGAACTGGCCCCTCAGGCAGAGGCCACCCCATCGACTTGGGAGAATATCGATACCGGTAAGGAGTTTCAGGCGCTCTTTTTCGACGTCGCCGGGGTTACCTTTGCGGTGCCCCTGACCGAGCTTGGCGGTATCCATCAGATGGGAGAGGTCTCATCACTGTTCGGTCAGCCGGATTGGTATCGTGGCATCATGACCTCCCGCGAGCAGAAGATGAACGTGGTGGACACCGCACAGTGGGTGATGCCGGGGCAGCATCTGGAAATACCGGATTACAAGTACTTGATTATGCTGGGTGAATCCCCATGGGGACTCGAATGTCACCATCTGAAGGGCACAGAGTTATTGCATCGTGATCAGGTCAAATGGCGTCACCAGGAGGGCAAGCGCCCTTGGTTGGCGGGTATGGTCAAGGAGAAGATGTGTGCCCTGCTGCACGTCAGGGAATTGCTCCTGCTGCTGGAGCGCGGGGTCAACATAGAAGGTCGCTGATAACTTCTGCACTGATGCTCTTTTATTGCTAGTTTTACCAGTAGACGTTTTCATAAAAGGAATAAAAACATGACAGAAAAGCGCAATATTGCACAGAATCTGGCCGAAGATGAAGTGCTGCAATGGGTCACCTTCCAGCTGGAAAATGAAACCTACGGCATCAACGTGATGCAGGTGCAGGAGGTGTTGCGCTACACCGAAATCGCCCCTGTGCCGGGTGCACCTGAGTATGTGCTGGGTATCATCAACCTGCGCGGCAATGTGGTGACCGTGATCGACACCCGCTCCCGTTTCGGCCTGCCTTCCGGCGATGTGAGCGAGAACTCGCGCATCGTCATTATCGAGGCGGAGAAGCAGGTGATCGGCATCATGGTCGACAGCGTGGCCGAGGTGGTCTATCTGCGTTCCTCCGAGATCGATGCCGCCCCTGCGGTGGGTACCGAAGAGAGTGCCAAGTTCATTCAGGGGGTCAGCAACCGCGATGGCCAGCTGCTTATCCTGGTCGATCTGAACAAGCTGCTCTCCGATGAAGAGTGGGAAGATATTGGTTCCCTCTGATAGGAAAATGATGTGTCGATGATTGAGATAGCCGCCTTGGGGGTATCCTTGTTGGCCCTGGTGCTGGCCCTGTACGGGGTGATCAGCAGCCGACGTGGCCAGCGAGGGTCCGACGCCAGGGTGGAGACGCTACAAGGCCAGCTTGAGAGCCTGCGCAAGCAGATGATGGAGCTGCACACGGGGGCCATCGGCATGGGTCAGCGTTTGCAGTCCGTTGAAGGGGCAATGCAGCTGGTCAATGATCGCCAGCAGGAGCTGACCCTGCAGGATCCGGAGCGCCGCCTTTACAGCCGTGCCGCCAAGATGGTGGAGCTGGGCGCCGACCTCGACGAGGTCATGAATGAATGTGAATTGCCGCAAGCTGAGGCAGAACTATTGATTTCATTGCGAAAAGGCCGTTCATAGCACCTCAGGAAGGCGTCCGCCTTCCTGATTTTTCCCGCCCATTTGATACATCCCAAAGGCGGGATCTTCCCCACAAATCCGGCTGATAGTTGGCATCTTTGAAAAGACGCTCCCCAATACTGTGTTAATATGCAGGCCGCTTCTTTTCACTGATTACATCCTCATGCTGCTTCAAATTAACAATCTGAGCTGCGTGCGTGAAGATCGCACTCTGTTTGAACATCTCTCCTTTGCGGTGGCTCCCGGCGATCTGGTGCAAATTGAAGGCCCCAACGGGGTGGGGAAGACCAGCCTGCTCCGGCTGCTGACCGGTCTGTCGCAGCCGTTTGCCGGTGAGGTGTGCTGGAATGGCGAGAATATCCGCAGCTGTCGTGATGAATATCATGCCAACCTGCTCTATCTGGGCCATCAGCCTGGCGTCAAGGCGGCGCTGACGCCGCTCGAAAATCTTGCGTTCTATCAAAAGTTGCATCATCCGGCTCAATCGACGGTAGATTTGTGGCAGGTGCTCGCCCAGGTCGGCCTGGCCGGGTTTGAGGATTATCCCACCGGGCAGCTCTCCGCCGGTCAGCAGCGCAGGGTCGCCCTTGCCCGGCTCTGGCTCAGTGAAAAACCGGCACTCTGGATCCTGGATGAGCCCTTTACCGCCATCGACAAGCAGGGTGTCAAGGTGCTGGAGCGGCTGTTCCTGGCCCACGCAGAGCGGGGGGGCATGGTGATCCTCACCACCCATCAGGACATGACCTTGATGGAAGGGCGGTTGAAGACCCTCTCTCTCACGCCCTCGCTGCAGGAGTAGTTTGATGTTGCGCGCCGTAATCCACCTTATTCATCGTGAGTTGTTGATGGCCCTGCGCCAGCGCTCCGACATACTCAACCCGCTCTGGTTCTTCCTCATCGTCATCACCTTGTTTCCCCTTGGCATAGGCCCCGAGCCCAAGCTGCTGGCCCGTATCGCCCCTGGCATCATCTGGGTGGCGGCCTTGCTGGCGGCCATGCTCTCGCTGGAGCGGCTGTTTCGCGATGACTTCAGCGACGGGGCGCTGGAGCAGATGATGCTGATGCCTCATCCGCTCGGGCTGCTGGCGCTGGCAAAAGTGATCGCTCACTGGCTGTTGACCGGTCTGCCATTGCTGCTGATCTCACCGCTGCTCGCCATCCTGCTGTCGCTGGACATGAACACTTATCTGGCGGTGGTCGCCACTCTGGCGCTGGGGACACCCGTGCTGAGCCTGCTCGGGGCAGTTGGCGTTGCCCTGACGGTGGGGTTGCGCAAGGGCGGTGTCTTGCTGAGCTTGCTGATCTTGCCGCTCTATATTCCGGTACTGATTTTTGCCACGTCCGCCATCGATGCGGCGGGCATGGGGCTGCCCTATTCGGGCCAGCTCGCGATCTTGGGTGCCATGCTGGCCGGTGCGCTGACGCTGACCCCCTTGGCGGTTTCGGCGGCGTTGCGGGTCAGCGTGAACTGATGAACGCTGTGGTAAGGCGTCTCGGGATGGGCTGCTATAAAAAACAGACTTGAGATAGATCAAGAGGATTGCTGCTTATTTCTTTCGGGGGATGTGATGTTTTCCGGCAGTGGGTATGGTAGGCCTCGCCACTATATTAATAACAGAAAGGTTTTGTGAGCTATGTGGAAATGGTTGCACCCTTACGCTAAACCCGAACGCGCTTATCAGCTGGCAGGGACCTTGCTGCCCTGGTTTGCCGTGACAAGCCTGCTGGCGTTCATCATAGGCACCCTCTGGGGCCTGGCTTTTGCACCCGCTGATTATCAGCAGGGTGACTCCTTCCGGATCATCTACATCCATGTGCCGGCCGCCATCCTCTCCATGGGGGCTTATTCCACCATGGCGGTGGCTGCCTTCATCGGGCTGGTCTGGCAATTGCGAATGGCCGACATGACGGTGGCCGCCGTTGCGCCGGTTGGTGCTGTGTTCACCTTCATCGCGCTGTTTACCGGCGCCGCCTGGGGCAAGCCCATGTGGGGTACCTGGTGGGTGTGGGATGCCCGTCTTACCTCGGAGCTGATCCTGCTGTTCCTCTATCTTGGCGTGATTGCCCTCTACAACGCCTTCAGCGACAAGGTGGTTGCTGGCCGTGCCGCCGGCATTCTGGCGCTGGTGGGAGTGATCAACCTGCCCATCATTCACTACTCGGTGGAGTGGTGGAATACCCTGCACCAGGGCGCCAGCATCACCAAGTTCGACAAACCCTCCATCTCCCCCGAGATGCTGTGGCCGCTGCTCATCATGATACTGGCCTTTGCCACCTTCCTCGGGGCGCTCTCCCTGATGCGTTTTCGAAATGAGCTCTTGATGCGGGAGTGGCATCGCCCCTGGGTCATCGAGCTTGCCAAGCAGGAGAAGTAAGCATGCACTTTGCCTCTTTCAGTGACTTCATGGCGATGGGCGGGTACGCCTTCTATGTCTGGCTCTCCTTCGGTCTGACCCTGCTTTGCCTGGTCGGCATCGTCATTTCCACCCGGTTGAAGACCCGCAGTCTGCTCGGCGAATTGCGCAGCAAGCAGGCCCGCGAGACTCGCCGCAAGGCGGCCCAGCAGATGGAGAACACCCTATGAACCCGAGACGCAAGAAACGCCTCAGCATCATACTGGCGATAAGTCTTGGCCTCGCCGCCGTGATAGGCCTGGTGCTTTATGCCCTCAGCCAGAATATCGATCTCTTCTACACCCCGAGTGAACTGGTGGAGGGCAAGGGGCCGGACAAGGTCAAGCCGGAAGAGGGGCAGCGCCTTCGCATCGGTGGTCTGGTGGTGCCGGGGTCTGTGCTGCGGGATCAACAGAGCCTCAAGGTAGCCTTCAAGCTGGTGGACAATGGCGGCCATCTGGTCACCGTCGAGTTTGACGGCATACTGCCCGACCTGTTCCGCGAAGGGCAGGGCATAGTGGCCCAGGGTACCCTCAAGAACGCCACTACCGTGGAGGCGTTCGAGGTGCTGGCCAAGCACGATGAGAACTACATGCCGCCGGAAGTGGCCGATGCCACCAATGGCATGCATTTTAAGCCGGAATATACCGAGGCGCAGTTGAAGGGAGCCAAGCAATGAATCCGCTGGCCCACCCGCCGTTTTTACCGTTTCTCGCCTGTGTACCGGTTTGTGTCACGGCTCAATTGAAAGGAACCCTGCCATGATCCCGGAATTAGGACAGTTCTCACTGATCCTGGCCTTTGCCACCGCCCTGCTTCTGGGCGTCTATCCCTTGCTCGGTGCCCAGTGGGGGCGGCTTGGCATGATGTCGACGGCTCGTCCGCTGGCCTATGCCCAGTTCCTGCTGTTGTTGCTGTCCTTCCTGTGCCTGACCTGGGCTTTTATCGACAATGACTTCACCGTGCAGTATGTGGCTACCAATTCCAACACCCTGTTGCCGCTGGCTTATCGGATCTCCGCCGTGTGGGGGGCCCATGAGGGCTCACTGTTGCTCTGGGTGCTGACCCTGGGTGGCTGGACGGCGGCGGTGGCGTTGTTCAGTCGCAGCCTGCCGCTGGATGCGGTGGCGCGGGTACTCGGCGTGTTGGGGCTGATCTCGGTCGGTTTTACCGCCTTCGTGCTGTTTACTTCCGATCCTTTCACTCGCACTCTGCCCTACTTCCCGGTGGATGGACGGGATCTCAACCCGCTATTGCAGGATCCCGGCCTTATCTTCCACCCGCCCATGCTCTACATGGGCTATGTGGGCTTCTCGGTGGCCTTTGCCTTTGCCATCGCTTCCCTGATGACGGGGCGCCTCGACGCAACCTGGGCGCGCTGGTCCCGTCCCTGGACCATGGCCGCCTGGGTCTTCCTGACTTTAGGGATAGTGCTTGGCTCCTGGTGGGCCTATTACGAGCTTGGCTGGGGTGGCTGGTGGTTCTGGGACCCAGTGGAAAACGCCTCCTTCATGCCCTGGCTGGCGGGTACTGCCCTGCTGCACTCACTGGCGGTGAGCGAGAAGCGGGCCACCTTCAAGGCCTGGACAGTGCTGCTGGCACTCTCTGCCTTCTCCCTGAGCCTGCTCGGTACTTTTCTGGTGCGCTCGGGCGTGCTGGTCTCGGTGCATGCGTTTGCCTCCGACCCGACCCGAGGCCTGTTCATTCTGGGCTTCCTGCTGGCGGTGATCGGTAGCTCGCTCCTGCTGTTTGCTTTCAAGGGCTCGCAGGTGAAGAGCCACGGCAAGCACGAGCTGTGGAGCCGCGAGACCCTGCTGCTGTGCAACAACATCATGCTGGTGGCGGGTCTGCTGACCGTGCTGCTCGGCACCCTGTTACCGCTGGTGCACAAGGAGCTGGGGCTTGGCAGCATCTCCATCGGGACGCCCTTCTTCAACCACATCTACAGCTGGCTGATCATTCCATTTGCCCTGCTGCTCGGGCTTGGTCCGCTGTTTCGCTGGCGCCGTCAGGATCTGGGTGAGCTCAAGGGCAAGGTGATCCTGGCGCTGGTATTGAGTCTGGCCGCCGCCTTCCTGCTGCCGCTGTTGTTGGCCGAGGAGTTTAAACCCTGGGCCGCCCTCGGCATAGGCCTCGGCGCCTGGATCATCATCACCAGCATTCAGGAAACCTGGGTGCGCGCCACCCACAAGCACAGCTTTGCGGTCGGTGTGCGCAAGCTGGGCAACAGCCACTGGGCCATGATTTTCGGCCACGTAGGCTTGGCGGTGAGCATCATCGGCATCGCCTGTACCCAGAACTACAGCATCGAGAAAGACCTGCGCATGCAAGCTGGCGATCGGGTGCAATTTGCCGATTACGAGTTCGTGTTCACCGGGATTACCGAGAAGAACGGTCCCAATTACGACGGTTTCAAGGGCGTGCTGGAAGTGCACAAGGGTGGCAGGCTGGTCACCCTGCTCAAGCCGGAGAAGCGCATGTATAAGGTGAGCCGCATGCCGATGACGGAAGCGGCCATCGACGCAGGTTTCACCCGGGATCTCTATGCGGCGCTCGGCGAGCAGCTTGACAACGGTGCCTGGGCGGTGCGGATCTACTACAAACCCTTCGTGCGCTGGATCTGGTTCGGCGGTGTCTTCATGGCCATTGGCGGTGTGCTGGCGATGCTGGACAAGCGCTACCGTTTCGGCCGTCGTGACGAGGAGGCCAAGGCATGAGCAAGAAAATCTGGTTGTTTTTGATCCCCTTTATCGTCTTTTTGCTGGGGTCAGTGTTTCTGTTCAAGGGGCTCTACTCCGATCCCACCAAGCTCGAATCCGTGATGGTGGGCAAGGAGGTGCCGGTGTTCACCCTGCAGGACATCTATGACCTGAACAAGCAGCATGACCGCAGCATCCTCAAGGGGCAGCCCATGCTGCTCAACGTCTGGGCCACCTGGTGCCCGACCTGCTATGGGGAGCACACCTACCTCAAGCAGCTGGCTGGGCAGGGGATCTACATCGTCGGTATGAACTACAAGGATGAACGCGCCAAGGCCATCAACTGGCTGGCGGAGCTCGGCAACCCCTACCAGATCAACCTCTATGACCCGGATGGCATGCTGGGGCTGGATCTGGGAGTCTATGGCGCGCCCGAGACCTTCTTCATCGACAGCCAGGGCATCATCCGCTATCGCCACGTCGGGGATGTCAACCCCGACGTCTGGGCATCGACCCTCAAACCCATCTTTGATGCCATGAAGTGAGGGAGAGCCTGATGAGAGTATTGATTGCATCCTTGCTGTTGCTGGCAGGATTGGGCGGCGCCGGTCAGGCGCTGGCCGCCATCGATGTCTACACCTTCGACAACGATGCCCAGGAGCAGACCTTTCGCGAGCTGACCAAGGAGCTGCGTTGCCCGAAGTGCCAGAACCAGGATATCGCCGATTCCAATGCGGGGCTTGCCAAGGATCTGCGCGACAAGACCTATCAAATGGTGCGCGAGGGCAAGGAGAAGCAGGAAGTGGTGGACTACATGGTCGCCCGCTACGGCAACTTCATTCTGTATAACCCGCCGCTGATGGCGTCGACCCTGATCCTCTGGCTGGGCCCGTTGCTGGTCATCGTCATAGGTGTCGTCACTGTGGTGGTGCGCAGCCGTCGTCGCCCCGCGGCTGCCAGGCCGGCGGATAGCGCCCTGAGCGCGGAAGAGCAGCGTCGTTTGACGGCCCTGCTCAAAGAGGAAGAGAAACAATGACCGCATTTTGGATAGTGATCGCGGCCCTGCTGGTGCTGGTGAGTCTGGCGCTGGTAGTGCCGTTGTGGCGCGGCGAGGGCAAGCAGAGCATCAGCCGCTCGGCCCTCAACAAGCAGCTCTATCGCCAGCGTCTGCTGGAGATAGGCGAAGAGCGTGAACAGGGCATATTGGCGGAAGAGCCGGATTCCTTGATCGAGCTGCAACGCAGCCTGCTGGACGACATTCCCGACGTGGAGCAGACCGCCCGGGGTGGCAAGAGTCTGATCTGGATCCCGGGTGTGCTGGTGCTGGTGGTGGTGAGTCTGGGACTCTATTACCAGCTCGGCTCCTGGCGGGAAGTCCAGCGCTGGCAGGATGCCAACAGCCGGTTGGGTGAGCTGAGCAACCGTATTTTGGTGGAGCAGGATGCCCAGGTGACCGAGCAGGATCTGATGGACTTCATGCTGGCCTTGCGCACCCGTCTGAAGGACGAGCCGAACGATTATCGCGGCTGGCTGCTGCTGGGCCGCCTGTCGCTGGATGGTAATGATCCCGAGATGGCCCGTGAGGCGCTGGAGCGAGCCTATGCGCTGGCACCACAAAAGGCCATGGTGGCCGTGCCCTATGCCCAGGCGCTGATGATGACCGGAGGTGAGGCTCAGGCCGATGAGCTGCTGCGTAGCGCCATTGCGCTGGATCCGGCCAACATAGAGGCTCGCTCCGTCTATGCCTTCATGGCGCTGCAAAAAGAGGACTTCAAGACGGCGCTGCTGCGCTGGCGCGAGATGTTGCCGCTGATGGAGAAGGGCTCGACCCGCTACACCATGGTGGAGCGCTCCATCGACTATGCCGAGCAGCAGCTGAAGCAGCGTGGCATGGCGGCGCCAAGCGTGCCGGCGATCCAGAGCGAGCAGGCACAAACTCAGGCGTCTGTTCAGGTGCAGGCCGGTGAGTTCCCGTTGCACGTCACGCTGGCCCCCGGCATCCAGCTGCCGGAGGATGCCCATCTGTTCGTGTTTGCGGTGATCCCCAACGGGCCACCCATGCCCATCGCGGTCAAGCGCATAGCGGGTCCCCAGTTCCCGTTGACTCTGTCACTGGGGGATGGTGATGCCATGATGGAGGGCAGCAAGCTTGCTACCTACCCGCAGTTGCAGTTCAAGGCTCGCCTCTCCCGCGGTGGCAACGTCATGAACAAGGAAGGGGCGTTTGAAGGGGTATCGGCTCCGATCCCGACGGACGCAATTCCGTCAGCGCCGATTGACATCCGCATCGATCACGCCCTCTAATACTCCCTTGGCCCGGCCCCTCGATGGGGCCGGGCTGCCTATAATCCAGACTAATCACAATAAAAAGCTAGGACTTCCATATGTATGTGCGTTTAGGGGCATTGATGGTGGCGTTGTTGCTGGGTGGCTGTGCAGGTGGTCCACCCCAACCGGGTCCTGAAAGCCTTGACCTCAAGAGGGCCCAGAGCCGACCAGCGGCGACCAGCACGGCCAGCGATGCTCGTGACCCTTTCCAGGGTGCAAACCGGGCCATGTGGGTGGTCAACTATGATGTGCTGGAGCCCTACGTGGCCCGACCCGTGGTGCACGGCTATGCCAACTACGTTCCGCAGGGCATGAAGGATGGCATCGAGAATCTGGTGGAGAACTTCAACGAGCCGAGCAGCATGGTTAACCATCTGATCACAGGTGATTTGAAAGGGGCCGGGACCAATCTGGGACGCTTTACCATCAACACAACCGTGGGCGTGCTGGGGATATTCGACGTGGCCAAGTATGCCGGACTTGAGCGTGACAAGCTGGAGTTCAATACCGTGCTGGGCCGTGCCGACATCGGGGATGGCGCCTATTTGATGGTGCCTGTCTATGGTCCCAGTACCACCCGCAAGCTGGTCGGGGACACCATCGATACCATTTACTTCCCCTATGCGTTGCTGACATTGCCGCTGCGCATCACGCACTGGATGCTGGATGGATTGGGCACCCGCTCCAAGCTGATCGATCAGGAGCGGATCATTGACAACGCGCTTGATCCTTATGCTCTGACCAAGGATTTCTTTTTGCAACACAACCAGAACAAAGTGACCGGTCGTCAAACCGAGTTCAAGCAGACGCCTGCGCAGAAGGCTGACGATGTCAATCTGGACGACTATCTGGATGAAATTGACCAGTGATGAACGAGCATCCGGTTTAACAACAAAGGCGCCTGCGGGCGCCTTTCTCGTCATTATTTGGCAGCTGGGTGTGGTTGTATGCACCATAAAAAAACGCCCCGCAGTGCGGGGCGTTTTGGCAAGAAGCGGCTATCAGGCAGCCAGGTTCTTGGCCACGAATTCCCAGTTGACCAGGGTCCAGAAGGTTTCCATGTACTTAGGACGCAGGTTGCGGAAATCGATGTAGTAGGCGTGTTCCCACAAGTCAACGGTCAGCAGTGGCGTGGTGCCAGCTTCAGTCAGCGGGCAACCGGCGTTGGAGGTGTTGACGATGGCCAGAGAGCCGTCGGCTTTCTTCACCAACCAGGTCCAGCTGGAGCCGAAGTTGCCGATGGCAGACTTGGTGAACGCATCTTTGAACTCGGCAAAGGAGCCGAATGCCTTATTGATGGCATCAGCCAGGGCGCCGGTCGGCTCGTTGCCGCCGTTCGGGGAGAGGCAGTGCCAGTAGAAGGTGTGGTTCCAGATCTGGGCGGCGTTGTTGAAGATGCCGCCAGTGGAAGTCTTGATGATCTCTTCCAGAGACTTGCCTTCAAACTCGGTACCCGGCACCAGGTTGTTCAGGTTGACCACATAGGTGTTGTGGTGCTTGCCGTGGTGGTATTCCAGAGTTTCCTGGGAGATGTGCGGTTCCAGAGCATTGATTGCATAGGGCAGAGCGGGAAGTTCGAATGCCATTTTCTACTCTCCATTGGCTGGCCGTGCGAAGGCGACGGTTGCAAGACATTGCGTACTCTTTTCTTTTTTGAAAAGAATTGTTCTTGAAATGATGGGGCCAGTTGGCCCAAAGCCCATCGATTGTACCAGCATCAAAGATGGGCTAACAACTCTTGATTCTCGCCATGACTTGGATCAAGCTGCGGCGTATTGATTCATCACTTCTTGCATCTGGGACGGTTTGTCAGTTTGTGGTCTGCCTGGATTGCAGTAGAATGGCCGCCGAAATCGCTCTAGTGAGGCACCTATGGAAACTATTGAAAAGATCAAACAGCAGTTGGCTGACAATCCCATCATCCTTTACATGAAGGGGTCCCCCAAGCTACCCAGCTGCGGTTTCTCTGCCCAGGCCTCCCAGGCTCTGATGTCCTGTGGCGAGCCGTTTGCTTACGTCGACATACTGCAAAACCCGGACATCCGCGCCGAGTTGCCGAAGTTTGCCAACTGGCCCACTTTCCCGCAGCTGTGGGTAGAGGGTGAGCTGGTCGGTGGCTGCGATATCCTTATCGAGATGTTCCAGGCTGGTGAGCTGCAGGCCCTGATCAAGGAAACTGCCGCCAAGCACAAGCCGGATGACGCTGCTGCCGAATAAGGTCGCATCTGCATCATGTAAAAAGGGGAGCCAATGGCTCCCCTTTCTTATCACGGCTGACGGGATCAGCTGATACGTTCGATCCGTGCCATATAGAAGCCATCAAAACCGGTCGCGGACGGGCTGACGGTGTGGTCGTCCCGCAGACGGTAGTTGTCGTTGGCAGCCAGGAATTTGTCCACCTGCTGGCGGTTCTCCTGGGGCAGGATGGAGCAGGTTGCATAGACCAGCAGACCGCCGACCTTCACCATCTGGCTGTAGCGCTGCAGTATCTCCTCCTGCAGGGCCACCAGTACCGGCAGCCGCTCTGCGGTGTCACGCCACTTGGCATCCGGGTTGCGCTTGAGCACGCCCAGACCCGAGCAGGGCACGTCCAGCAGCACGCGATCTGCGGTGCCTTTCAGGCGCTTGACCGTCTTGCTGCTCTCGATGACGCGGGTTTCCACGTTGTGGGCACCGGCGCGGCGGGCGCGTTGTTTGAGGTTTTCCAGCTTCCACTCTTCCACATCCATCGCCAGCAAACGGCCCTTGCCGTTCATCATGGCTGCAATGTGCAGCGTCTTGCCGCCGGCACCTGCGCAGGCGTCTATGACTCGCATGCCCGGCGTCACTTCCAGTGCGGCAGCCACCAGTTGGGAGCCCGCATCCTGCTGCTCGAACCAGCCATCGGCAAATGCCTTGGTGCGGAACAGCGCTGCGTCAGTGGTGACTTGCAGCGCGGTGGCGACCCCTTCCACCGGAATGGTCGAGATGTGTTCCTTGGTCAGCACGGCTTGTAACTCTTCCCGCGATCCCTTGAGGGTGTTGACCCGCAGGTAACGCTTGGGCATCCAGGCCAGGGCCGCGCGCTCGGCAGGCCAGGCCTCGCCGAGCTGCTCGCTGCCCAGCTTCTCCAGCCAGCTGGGGCAACCGTCCATCAGCACAGGGTTCTTCTTCGCTTCGGTCAGGCGGCGACGGAATGCCTCTTCGTTGAAGCGATCCAGCGTTGGGTGGTTGGGTTGAGCAATCTTGTGAAAAGCGTGCCAGCTGTGCAGCAGCGGCCAGACATTTTTCTCGGCCTGACGTACCTGAATACCGGTCAGGGCGCAATAGAGGCTGAGGCGACGCAGCAGATCGCCAGTGACCAGAGCAATCCTTGCCTGTTCTTGCGGTTTGAGTTCGATGCCTGAAAAGTGACGGGCATAGGCGCGGTCCAGGGTGAGACCCTGGCCTAGCACATCGTCAACGATGGCAACGATCAGGTCCCCGAAACGGGGCAACAGTGGGGATTTAAGCATGAGATTAACCTTGGTCAAATAAAGACGAACCGTCGTCATGGTGACGCAGCTCTAAAACTGATAAATCCGCGCAATGATAGGGGCTAGACAGGGTTGGTGCAACACTCCCCATTCGGGGAATATACAGACGATGGTGCTGGACTAATCGGACCAGCAGGAAAATGATGCCGATTGCAGTTCAGGTGAGTGCATTTAAAAGGACTAAAAAGATGCAGTTGATGAAATATTCGCCCTTGGCGCTGGTCGTGGTCAGCCTGATGAGTTCGGGTGGCCTCGCGGCCAAGGAGTGGAACACGGTGGCGGCGCGCGCCACGGCGGCGGACGGTTATGAAGTGCGGGCCAACCAGTTCCGGGTGGCCAAGGTGCCCCTCGATTACTTTGCCGGACTGCAGGCAGGGGCGCGTCAGCTGACCCTGCCACTGCCGGACGGAGGCGAGGTGACCTTCACCCTGCAGGCCTATGACCTGCTGCCCGCCGATCTCGCCGCCAGGTATCCTGACATCCTGACCTTTAAGGGCCATAACCCGGCGGCGCCGGTGGAGACGGGTCGCTTTGACCTGGGCCCGCAAGGTTTCCATGCCATGTTCACCCACCAGGGCAAGATGGTGTTCGTCGACCCGCTGTGCAATGCCGAAGGCTATGCCGTCTATTACCAGCAGGATGCCTACAGCCGGCTGGAAGAGGAGGCCGACAGGGTGATCGGTGCCGACGCCGAAACCTTGGCCCGCAAGGTGCAGGTGGATGGCAACGAGCGCAAGCGCTACGTCATCGCCATCTCGGCGGCCGGGGAGTATACCCAGTTCCACGGGGGCTCCAAGGTGCTGACCATGGGGGCCATAGCCACCCTGCTCAACCGGGTGAACGAGGTATATCAGCGCGATGTGGGGGCCGAGTTCCAGCTGGCCAGCGGTAATGACGCCATTATTTTTACCGATCCTGTTACTGACCCCTTTTACAACGGTGATAACCCGAATTACATCCACGGTGTCAGCAGCCCCTATGAGGCTGATGACGTCAGCAAAAACGTCTTGGTGCAAGGAGATGCTCTTACCAAGGGCAACCTGGGTCCCTTCGACATAGGCCATGTGCTCAACACAGGCGGTGGTGGCCTGGCCGAATTGGGCGCGCTCTGTACGGCTACCAAGTCGGCAGGCATGACGGGTTCATCCACCCCGGTGGGGGATGCTTTCTTTATCGACTATGTGGCCCACGAAATCGGCCACCAGTTTGGTGCCGATCATACTTTCAACGGCACCGCCAACAATTGCGGTGGTGGCAACCGGGTCGCCGGACTGGCGTTCGAGCCGGGCAGCGGCAGCTCCATCATGGCCTACGCCGGTATTTGTGGTGACGAGAACATACAGCTGCACAGCGATCCCTATTTCCACAGCAAGTCCATCGAGCAGATGCGGGCGCACATGGCTACTGTGCCGGCCTGCGGCATCACGCTGAGCCTTAGCAACAACGCCCCCCAGGCGGCTGCCGGGGCCAGCCATATCATTCCGGCCAACACGCCGTTTGTGCTCAAGGGCGCCGGGGCGGATCTGGACCAGGATCCCCTGACTTACACCTGGGAGCAGATCGATCTGGGCAACCCGTCCAGCAGCGCCCTCGATATGATCGACGAGGGTTTCGGTCCGCTATTTCGCTTCGTGTCGCCGACCGGCTCGCCGGAGCGGATCCTGCCGAGCCTGCCATCCCTGCTCTCCGGCTCGTTAGCCAAGGGAGAGGCCTGGCCCACCACCAACCGGAGTCTCAACTTCCGGCTCACGGTACGTGATGGCAAGGGCGGCGTTGCCAGCGATGACATGAAGGTGCAGGTGGTCAACACCGGCAGCGCCTTCCGTCTGACCAGTCCCCTTGGCGTGGCGGTGACACCGGGCGCCAGCCAGTCGGTCAGCTGGGATGTGGCGGGCACCAGCGCGGCCCCGATCAAC
>NZ_CAWNYS010000499.1:0-23561 GCF_963878295.1 Aeromonas sp. HMWF014
ATGGCCTACTTCAAGATTAGCCTTTCAACACGTAATTGGGACAGAGCCTACAAAAAGGGCCTGCAACTGCAGGCCCTTCGCTTGTCTCGCTCGCCAGTCTCACTGTGTGATGATGGCATCAACCAACACAACCCTGTGGAGGCGCCATCTCGGCCCCCCTTTCGTTGCCCCGTCGGCCCGAGCCTGTGGTCACAGCGACGAAGTCATCGTTGTGTTGGTCGTGCATGCACCTGTTTCGGGCGCTTGGGTGGCAGGTCATTTGATGCAATCCAAATGACACCTCTCTTGTTGCCAGCTCAGGCTGAAATACAAGTGCGTAGCCGTTACATTTAATTAACCAGTCACAGACCCGTTTTGATTTCCCAACCCCGCTTTCTCGCCAACCTCCCCTGCCAGATCAAAAAATTCATCTGAGATATGGGTTAACGTGACCCCAGTTTCATTTTCCAGTGAGAAAAGCCCATGAACATGAGCCACACCGAACGCCTGCTCCTGAGCAATCAGTACGAAATCCTGGCCAAACTCCATCCGGAAAAGGCAGCGTCTTACCTGCGGGCCAGCACCATCATAACGCGCGGCTACTACCTGCAGATCCTCGAACTGGAGAAGAGCTTCGGTCATCTGGATCTGGCCACCTGTCAGGAGGTGATCGACACCCTGGAGCTGCACCATGCACTAGCCATCTCCTGGGGCAACCTGGATGGCGCAGATCAAGGTGAAATCAATGCCAGCCGGCTGGAGTTCAATGGCTACAGCCGCAGCCAGGAGCCGGAGCTGGCCGACTACGTCTGCTTCCTGCTGGAAGTGGACAAGCGCTTCCCCGAACTCAAGTGCCCGTGTGACGAGCTTTCCAGCGACATCGCCATGCGTGACAAGTACCAGCGTATGCTGACCGTATGGCGCCAGTGCCCCCGTCAATACAAGCTCTCCATCCAGGAGATCCGCAAGGTATTGGCAGCCTGATCGCCATAGATAGAAAAGGCGCCTCTGGGCGCCTTTGTCTGATTGGAAAACTGTGCTCGTCTATTCGTAGAGAAAAGATTTGTCCAGCTGCTTGAAGGCGGCATTGAGAGTATCAGCCAGCTCTTCGTAACGGGGCTGGGCCACCAGTTGGCGATGCCCGCCCTGCTCGTTCATCTTGCCGTTGATCTCGCGATACCAGCTGGCAAGGGAAGGTGGCAGACGGGTATCAGCTCGCTGACCGAGCCAGTAGTAGCCTTGCAGCGGCAGGCTGAGCAAAAACAGCACAGAGGCCATGACCGAAGGCCAGTAGTGCAGCTCACCAAGCTGGAACTGCAGCATGACGCTGAACACCGCCAGCGCCGGGATGATCTTGAGGGCGAATTCGGTGGCCTTGATCACCCGGTTCTCGGGAAACATGGAATTAAGCTCGGGACGGCGGGGCCAAAGGGTCATATAATGACGGCCTTGCTGTAACTTAGTTCCAAAAATGTTCATGCTCATGCTACCTCCGAGCTCTTTTCGAACGTATTAACGGCAAAACCTCGACTATATTTGATGTGCAATAACAAAGGTTGAGGATGACTTTGTTATTTTTCAACAATCGGGTTATCCTTTGTACGCCCATTTTTTGCGCCAACTGCCTGCCGTTGAGCGGTCAGTGACGTCTGGATTTCGGGTCTTGTATCACTATACAAGGGGCAAGCAATAGATTGCCAACCCTCATAAGGATAAGTTGAAAGTTTTTGGACGCAGCGCGTCCAGCGCATCCTCCTACACAACCCAATCTGCGATAGGATTTATTCATGAGTAAGCTGGTTCTTGTACTTAACTGTGGCAGCTCGTCCCTGAAGTTTGCTGTCATTGACGCAACCACCGGTGATGATCTGTTGTCCGGCCTGGCCGAGTGTTTCAACCTCGACGACGCCCGCATCAAGTGGAAACTGAATGGCGAAAAAGGCAGTGCCGATCTGGGCGCAGGTGCCGCTCACCAGGAAGCGCTGGACTACATCGTCAACAAGATCCTGCCGCTCAATCCGGAACTGTCCAAAAATCTGATCGCCATCGGTCACCGTGTTGTTCACGGTGGTGAGCGCTTCACCTCCTCCGTCGTGATCTGTGATGACGTGATCGCCGGCATTGAAGCCGCCGTGCCGTACGCACCGCTGCACAACCCGGCTCACCTGATCGGTATCCGTGAATCCCGCCGTATCTTCCCGGCCCTGGCCGACAAGAACGTGGCCGTGTTCGACACCGCATTCCACCAGACCATGCCGGAAGAAGCCTTCCTGTACGCCCTGCCGTACAAGCTCTACAAAGAGAACGGCATCCGTCGCTACGGCGCTCACGGCACCAGCCACTACTACATCAGCCTGGAAGCGGCCAAGCAGCTGAACAAACCGGTTTCCGATCTGAACATCATCAACTGCCACCTGGGCAACGGCGGTTCCGTCTGTGCCATCAAGAACGGCAAATCTGTTGATACCTCCATGGGTCTGACCCCGCTGGAAGGTCTGGTGATGGGGACCCGCTCCGGCGATCTGGACCCGGCCATCATCTTCTTCCTGCATGACAAACTGGGTATGAGCGTGGCGGATATCAACACCATGCTGACCAAAGAGTCCGGCCTGCAGGGTCTGACCGAAGTCACTTCTGACTGCCGTTTCGTTGAAGACAACTACGACAGCAAAGAAGAAGCCAAGCGTGCCATGGACGTTTACTGCTATCGCCTGGCCAAGTATATCGGCGCCTACGCCGCCGCCATGGACGGTCGTCTGGATGCCGTGGTCTTCACCGGTGGTATCGGTGAAAACTCCGCCCCGATCCGTGAAATCACTCTGAACAAGCTGGGTCTGCTGGGCTTTGACGTCGATCACGACGCCAACCTGGCTGCCCGCTTCGGCAAGGGTGGCGAGATCACCAAGGCTGGTTCCACCAAGGCCCTGGTAATCCCGACCAACGAGGAGTGGGTCATTGCCCACGATGCGCTGGAACTGGTCGGCGCATAATTTCGCTGTAGAGCAAGGCCGCCCCAGGGCGGCCTTTTCCTGATCCCAAAAAATGAACAAGGGGTATTAAGTGGCACGCACTATTATGCTTATCCCGGTCGGCACTGGTGTCGGCGTAACTTCCGTGAGTCTTGGCGTTGTCCGCGCCATGGAACGTCACGGTGTCAATGTCAGCTTCTTCAAACCGGTCGCTCAGCCACGTCCGGGTGAAACCGGTACCGAGCGCTCCACCGCCGTGATCCGCGCCGCTGCCAACATCAACCCGCCCGAGCCGTTCGCCCTCTCCTACGCCGAGAACATGATCACCTCCAGCAATACCGATATCCTGCTGGAAGAGATAGTGGCCCGCTTTGAAGAGCACGTGAAAGCGAGCGGTGCCGAGGTGCTGGTCATCGAAGGCATGGTCCCGGCCGACAAGCAGCCGTTTGCCAACAAGCTGAACTACGACGTCGCCAAGGCGCTGGATGCCGACATGGTGTTCGTGACCCATCCGGGCAATGACTCCAGCCAGAAGCTGAAAGAGCGCATCGAGCTGGCCTGCTCCAACTTCGGTGGTGTCAGCAATCCCCGCATCGTGGGCTGCGTCATCAACAAGGTTGGTGCACCGGTTGACGAGCACGGCGTGACCCGCCCTGACCTGACCGAGATGTTCGAGGCGCACCACCACGCGTCTGAAGCGGCTCACAATCTGGAAGTGCTGCAGGTGTTCGGCAAGAGCCCGCTGCGCATCCTGGGTTGCATCCCCTGGAATACCCAGCTGATCGCCCCCCGTGCCAAGGATCTCGCCAAACACCTGGCTGCCAAGATCCTGCACAAGGGTGAGCTGGACAGCCGTCGCCTGCAAACCGTGACCTTCTGTGCCCGTTCCATCCACAACATGGTTGAGCACTTCCGTCCGGGCAGCCTGCTGGTGACCTCCGGCGACCGTTCCGACGTCATCGTCTCCGCCTGCCTCTCCGCCATGAACGGCGTCAAGCTGGGCGCGCTGCTGCTGACCGGCAACTATCATCCGGAACCGCAAGTGCTGGCCCTGTGCCAACAGGCCATGGCCACCGGCCTGCCGATCATGATCACCGGCACCAACACCTGGCAGACCGCCGTCAGCCTGCAAAACTTCAACGTCGACATTCCGGAAGATGACCGCGAGCGTATCGAACTGGTGCAAGACTATGTGGCTGGCCACATCGACAAGCACTGGATCGAGTCACTGACTGTCAGCTCTACCCGCTCCCGTCGTCTGAGCCCGCCGGCATTCCGTTATCAGCTGACCGAGCTGGCCCGTCAGGCCAACAAGCGCGTCGTGCTGCCGGAAGGTGAAGAGCCGCGTACTATCAAGGCTGCCGCCATCTGTGCCGAGCGTGGCATCGCCCGTCCGGTGCTGCTGGGCAACCCGGAAGAGATCCGTCGCGTCGCCGAACAGCAGGGCGTGGTGCTGACCGACCGTGTCGAGATCATAGATCCGCTGGAAGTGCGTGAGCGCTACGTGCCGCGTCTGGTCGAGCTGCGCAAGAACAAGGGCATGACCGAAGTGGTTGCCCGCGAACAGCTGGAAGACAACGTGGTGCTGGGCACCATGATGCTGGAGCGTGGCGAAGTAGACGGCCTGGTATCGGGCGCAGTACACACCACCGCCAACACCATCCGTCCGCCGATGCAGATCATCAAGACAGCCCCGGGCTCTTCCCTGATCTCCTCCATCTTCTTCATGCTGCTGCCTGATCAAGTGCTGGTGTACGGCGACTGTGCGATCAACCCGGATCCTACTGCCGAGCAGCTGGCCGAGATCGCCATCCAGTCCGCCGACTCCGCCGCTGCCTTCGGCATCGAGCCGCGTGTCGCCATGATCTCCTATTCTACCGGTACCTCTGGCGCCGGTGCCGATGTAGAGAAAGTGCGTGAAGCGACCGAGCTGGCCAAGGCCAAGCGCCCCGACCTCATCATCGACGGCCCGCTGCAGTACGACGCGGCCATCATGGAGAACGTGGCCAAGTCCAAGGCACCGAACTCACCGGTTGCAGGTAAAGCCACCGTGTTCGTGTTCCCGGACCTGAACACCGGTAATACCACCTACAAGGCGGTACAGCGCTCCGCTGATCTGGTCTCCATCGGCCCCATGCTGCAAGGCATGCGCAAGCCGGTCAACGACCTGTCCCGTGGCGCCCTGGTTGACGACATCGTCTACACCATCGCCCTGACCGGTATCCAGGCAGCTCAGGCCGAGTAATCGACTTTCAGCCTGCCCAGTGAAAAACCCGCCGAGAGGCGGGTTTTTTTATGGTCGGCTGGCAATATGTTGATCTGCAAGATCACATCAGGATCCTGACCGGATCCCCATCCTCATCACCAGCGCCTGCCAGGCAAGGGGGAGAAGATAAGCAAACACTCACACCCGCCAGAGCCGATTGCACAATTGCCCCCCAGCAGAGATCAGATCAAAATACCCCTTTAAGATCAGCTAACTAACACTAGACACACCGCTAATCTACAGAGTTTTCCACAGCTTTTGTGGATAGTTTACTGATCATTTGAAAGAAAATGACAGACTCGCACTTCCCCCTGGCTCACCTTGCGCCGGTGAAAAGGGCTCCGCAGCGCCCCTCTGGACAATAGTCCCATCGGCGTCACAATCAGGGGCGCAGTGCCTTGTCCACTTGGGAGATATCACGCACCGTCTACCTTGACCTTGAGGAATAACAAAGGGGCTCCGAAGAGCCCCTTTTCGACAACCGTCTCATCCGCGAAACAATCAGGCGCGCAGTGCCTTGTCCGCCCGGGAAATGCCGCAGACCCCGGAGCGCACCACCTCGATGATCTCGTTGGTCTGCGCCGCGGTCTTGATAAAGGCGTCCAGCTTCTCGCTAGTGCCCACCAGCTGTACCGTGTACTGTTCCGGGGTCACATCGACGATCTGGCCACGGAAGATGTCCGCCAGCCGTTTCAGCTCGTCGCGAGCCCCACCGCTGGCGCGCGCCTTGATCAGCGCAATCTCCCGCTCGATATGCTCCCCTTCGCTCAAATCGCACACCTTGAGCACGTCCACCAGCTTGTGCAATTGCTTCTGGATCTGCTCCAGCACCCGCTCGTCACCCATGGTGACGATGGTCATGCGCGACAGGGTGGGATCCTCGGTAGGCGCCACCGTCAGGGTCTCGATGTTGTAGCCGCGCTGCGAGAAGAGACCCACCACACGACTCAGGGCACCGGATTCGTTCTCCAGCAGTACTGAAATGATATGCCTCATCAGGTCCTCTCCGTCTTGCTCAGCCACATCTCGTCCATGGCACCAAACTTGATCTGCATCGGGTAGACATGCTCATCCGGATCGACCGAAATATCCATGAACACCAGCCGATCCTTCATGGCAAAGGCCCTCTCCATGGCACTCTCCAGCTCGGCCGGATCGCTCACTGCGATGCCGACGTGGCCATAGGCCTCCGCCAGCTTGACGAAGTCGGGCAGGGATTCCATGTAGGAGTGGCTGTGACGGCCGCCGTAGAACATCTTCTGCCACTGCTTGACCATGCCAAGGGCACGGTTGTTGATGGAGATGATCTTGATGGGCACACCGTACTGCAAACAGGTGGAGAGCTCCTGGATGTTCATTTGCACAGAACCGTCACCGGTGACGCAGCAGACCACGGCATCCGGGTTGGCAAACTGGGCGCCCATGGCGGCCGGAATGCCAAAGCCCATGGTGCCGAGGCCACCCGAATTAATCCATTGGCGCGGCTTGGCAAAGGGGTAGTAGAGCGCGGCAAACATCTGATGCTGGCCCACGTCGGAGGCGACGAACGCCTCCCCCTTGGTCACCTTGTAAAGCGCCTCTATGACCTGCTGCGGCTTGATCAGGGTGGGGTGGGTCTCATAGGCCAGGCAGTTGCGAGAACGCCACTGGGCGATCTGGCTCCACCAGTCCGCCAGCGCCTGCTTGTCGTTGTCAAAGCCACACTCGCGGACCACGTCCAACAGCTGCTCCAGCACGGTTTCCACCGAGCCGACGATGGGCACATGGGCCTGCACCGTCTTGGAGATGGAGGTGGGATCTATGTCGATGTGCACTATGGTGGCGTTGGGACAGAACTTGGCCACGTTGTTGGTCACCCGATCATCGAAGCGTGCACCCACGGCGAAGATGAGATCCGCGTTGTGCATGGTCTTGTTCGCTTCGAAAGTGCCATGCATCCCCAGCATGCCGATGCACTGCGGATGGGTGCCGGAGAAGACACCCAGCCCCATCAGAGTGGTCGTCACCGGCAGGTTTAACAACTCGGCCAGCTTGGTTACCAGATGTTCCGCATTGGCATTGATGGCACCACCGCCCACGTACATGACGGGGCGCTGCGCCTCTACCAGCAACTTGGCGGCCCGCTTGATCTGGCCCTTGTGTCCGGCCTTGGTCGGATTGTAGGAGCGCAGGGATACCGACTCGGGATACTGGTAGGGGAACTTCTCTTTCGGATTCTGCACATCTTTGGGCAGATCCACCACCACCGGCCCCGGGCGGCCGCTGGCAGCTATGTAGTAAGCCTTCTTGATGGCCTCGGGAATATCGCTGGCTTTCTTGCACAGGAAGCTGTGCTTCACCACAGGACGGGAGATGCCGATCATGTCGGTCTCCTGGAATGCATCCTCCCCGATCATGCTGGTCGGCACCTGGCCGGACAGGATCACCAGAGGGATGGAGTCCATGTAGGCGGTCGCGATCCCCGTGATACAGTTGGTGGCGCCGGGACCCGAGGTCACCAGCACTGTGCCCACCTTGCCGGTGGAGCGGGCGTAGCCGTCCGCCATGTGCACCGCGGCTTGCTCGTGCCGCACCAGGACATGTTCCATCTTGCCGTTTTCAAAGAGAGCGTCATAGATGTCGAGCACTGAGCCACCAGGGTAGCCGAAAACATGCTCAACTCCCTGATCTTCCAGCGCTCTAACCACCATCTGGGCGCCTGATAACATCTCCATGATAAAGCCCTCCAGGCTTTGCTCCGTTAAGCGAAAGCTATCGACAGTCCGCTGCTTCCCGGCAGCGCCGGCCCGTGTCTTGTTGTTGTCTGAATACGGGCCAAGCGAGTTCGGTGCCGTCGATAGTAGAAAAATAGGTTTTTTCCATCATTCACCCCAAAAGCGGGTGAAAAACCAACTTAACCCGCTTATGAACGCTTGTCCACGGCTTTGTCTGACCATAACAGTCATAAATTTCAAACAGCTATTAACATTCAGTGACTTAATAAGACAGGTGGGAACAATGCGGGGAAGATCCGAGACTGGCTAGCGGATCATGCTGTCACCATGAGGGGAACGAGAAAAAATAGCCCGCCTCTGGGGGCGGGCCATCAAGCAGAACATAGACTTACTGCTCGTCTTCCGGCTCTGCCAGCCAGATCTGCTGATCAGGATCCGTCTCTTCGCAGACCGAGATGCTGACCCCCATGTCCAGCAATTCGTGCAGGGTCAGATTGTCTGCCAGGTTCATGGTGTCGCCGTTTTCATTGGTAAAACGCATTGTGTCCATCCTCTCCTTGGTGGGATCACTTTCAGTCTAGTCAAAGGCGCTCACTTGCGATAACCAACCGCGATTGAACGGACATCCGCCTTCCAGCTCACTCAACCGATCACACACCTCTTCCGGAAACAGGGTGCTAGCCCACAGTCGGCGTGACAGCTGGACCACGCTCTCCTTTGCCCCAGCCGCAAGCCAGCACGCCAGTTCGCCGGCCACATCGGGATAAAAAATCGGGCCCGGGGCCGAGGCATCCAGCCAGGCCCGCACCGCATTGGCATCGAGCGTATCCATCAACCGGGCCAGCCCCATCAGCTCCAGTGTCTTGCCGTTGGTCAGCTGTTCGAATTGCCCCCCCAGCGGCTTGACCAACAGCTTTTTGCCAAGCGTCAGCGCCTCCGAGGAGAGCTCGAAGCCGCCGTTGGTGATGACACCACGACAACCCGCCAGTAGCTGCTTGAAGCTTTCCCGCGCCTGCGGCTCGAAACGTATGTTGCGCCACTGACTGGCGCTGCGAATGGCCGGGTGAAAGCAGACGAAGCGCTGCTGGTTAAAACGCGACAACAGGGCCGCTATCGCCTCAGTCTGCTCAAACGGCAGATAGACCAGGATCTGCTGATTGTCGGGGGCCTGGGCGATGGGATCTATGATGGGCGGCAGCAGCGGCTGGCCGAAATGAAACCAGTGCAGTCCGAGGGACTGGCGGACCGGTGCGAAGTGACGCATCAGCTGGCGGTTGAAGCCGCTCTCGCCCCAACGCGGGATAGGCCAGTCGAAACTGGCCTGATGGCTGATGGTGAGGCTGGGTTTGTCCCAGCGACGGGCAGCATGGGCACTGAGCGGCTCGAAGTCGCTGATCACCAGATCGTAATTGCGGCAATCCAGAGCCCGCATGTCCCGCCAGAAGCGCAGGGGCAAGAGCCCCTTGAGGGTCCGCCAGCCCGAGATGGCACCTTCGTGACTGACAAAAGTGATGCCAGCGAAGGTACGATAATCGCCAAACTCGGCCATCTCGAAATAGCCGTCGGCGGGGCGACCGCTGAACAGGTAGTCGACCTCAAGCCCACGGGCGCGCAGCGCCCGCGCCAGGGTGCGACTGCGGCTGATATGGCCGTTGCCGGTGCCTTGCACGCCAAACAGTATCCTCATGGATGGCTCCAGCCGAGCGCCAGCACGGCGCAACCGCCACCCAGCAGGGCCCCCGCCACCAGATCGCTCAAGTAGTGCACCCCTAGCAACAGCCGTGATGCCCCCACCAACGCAGCCCAGCCAAACAACAGGGGCGCACAGAGCGGAAAGCCGGTGGCCAGTATGGTGGCCATCAGGAAAGCAGCTGCGGTATGGCCAGAGGGCAAACTGTAACGATCCGAGGGGGTGATGAAAACCGGCAGGCCTCTCGGGCGCTGGCGTTTCAGCACGTTCTTGAGCAGCAGATAGAGCGGCAGTTCGATGGCGAAAGCAAGCAGGGCCCCCCTCACCAGCTCACGCTCTGTCTCCCCCTGCCACCAGAGCAGCGCAGCCAGCACGGCGTAGAACGGGCCATCACCGGTGCGGGAGATGAGTCGGCTGATCCTGGCCTGCGGCCGGTTGTAGGCGTGGAGCAGGCAGATGCGGCACACCTGCAGGTCCCATTGCTGGATCTTGTTCATCACCCCTCCTTCCCTGAAGTCCCTATGCAGGCTAGGGCGGCGAGGTGACACTTGGTTGACGATCAGATAACAGATTGATGAAAAAAGGGCCGAATGGCCCTTTTTTACGGCAAGCATGGAAAAAGATCAGTTCAGGGCGCCGCGCATGCCATTCTCCATCAGCCGGCAGTTGTGATCCGCCAGACGGGCCATGAAGTGTTCATCCACTGTCAGGCCAAACACCTGTTCGTAAAGATCTTTCATCACGAACGGCTGCCACATCATGCTGAGGAAGGAGATCTTCAGCATCTCGGGATCCAGGTTGTCACCCAGTTCACCGTTGTTCTTCATGGACTCCAGCAAGGCATCAAACTGGGGCAGTTGGCGCTCCAACAGACGATTCAGCACAAAATCCCGCCCCGGGCTCTTCTCGGTCGATAATGCGCTGGAGATGGCGGAGGTCAGTTCGCTGTTGGGGGTCATCACCTGGTAGTAGGTGTTGAGCAGATCATTGAGGCTACGATTACTGGTCTCATCATGCCAGGCCTGGTCCAGCGGCTCGGCGACATCGCCCAGCACCGCTTTGTAAAGCCCCTCTTTACTGCCGAAGTAGTAGTGGATCATTGCCAGATTGGAGCCAGCCAGCTCGGCGATCTCGCGGGTAGTGACCTTGCTGTAGGGTGTATTGAGAAAACGCTCACGAGCAGCGGAAAGCAACTTGTCACGAATGTCAGAACGCCCGACCGGACGACCAGGTCTACGTTTTTCCATTGAATACCTCAGATAATTCAGCAAAAACTGATAAGTCGATCTGATTGCGCAGATGATCTAGTACAGCAGGAATGACCAGATAATCGGGCAAGGGCCGAATATGGGACAAGTAAATTTGCACTCCTTTACAATCCGATTAAATAAACCAGCGGATTGAACCTGTGAGTCCGGGTTGACACAGCATAAAAATCTCGATATTGGTAGGAGCGTTATCGACTGGAAGGATTGAGTCATCATGCCTATTGCCGCTTCGCTACTACTACGCTCCCTAATCGCGACCAGTCGCGCGGGATCCTTGTAGCCGGGCTCAGGCACAGCCGGAATTTACAAAAACCCGTGCACCCTGCACGGGTTTTTTTATGCCGCCGCAGGGTGCACATTACCGAACTGAGGAAGAGGGAAGTCACATGTCAGATAGGGTCATCATATTCGACACCACTTTGCGTGATGGTGAGCAGGCCCTGGCGGCCAGTTTGACAGTCAAGGAGAAGCTGCAGATAGCCCAGGCGCTGGAGCGGCTCGGTGTCGACATCATGGAGGTGGGATTCCCGGTCTCCTCTCCCGGCGATTTTCAATCGGTGCAGACCATAGCCCGCCACATCAAGCACAGCCGGGTCTGCGCCCTGGCCCGCGCCCTGCCCAAGGATATCGACGCCGCCGGCGAAGCCCTGCGGGTCGCGGAGGCCTTCCGCATCCACACCTTCATCTCCACCTCCTCCATCCATGTGGAGAGCAAGCTCAAAAAGAGCTTCGAGGATGTGTTGGAGATGGGCATCAGCGCCATCAAGCATGCCCGCCGCTACACCGACGATGTGGAGTTCTCCTGCGAAGATGCAGGGCGCACCCCGATTGATAATCTCTGCCGCATGGTCGAGGCCGCCATCAAGGCGGGCGCCCGCACCATCAATATCCCGGATACAGTGGGCTACACGGTACCGACCGAGTTCTCCGGCATCATCCAAACCCTGTTCAACAGGGTGCCGAACATTGATCAGGCCATTATCTCGGTGCACTGCCACGACGACTTGGGCCTCTCGGTAGCCAACTCCATCGGCGCCGTGCAGATGGGGGCCCGCCAGATCGAGTGCACCATCAACGGCATAGGTGAGCGGGCCGGCAACTGCTCGCTGGAAGAGGTGGCGATGATCCTGAAAACCCGCGCCGACCTGCTCGGGGTGCACACCAACATCCGCCACAGTGAAATTCATCGCACCAGCGCCCTGGTAAGCCAGCTGTGCAACATGCCGGTGCAGCCCAACAAGGCCATCGTCGGCGCCAACGCCTTCTCCCACAGCTCCGGCATCCACCAGGATGGGGTGCTCAAGGCGAAAAACACCTATGAAATCATTACCCCCGAGAGCATTGGCCTGACCCAAAACAACCTCAACATGACCTCCCGCTCCGGTCGCCACGTCATCAAGCACCGGATGGAGTCCATGGGCTACGCCGAGAGCAGTTACGATCTCGACGACCTCTACGGCAAGTTCCTGACCCTGGCCGACAAGAAGGGGCAGGTGTTCGACTACGACCTGGAGGCGCTGGCCTTCTTCAGCCAGATCCACGAAGAGCCCGAGCATTTCAAGCTGCAGTATCTGGGCGTGCAGAGCGGCAGCTCGGTGCTGGCCACCGCCTCGGTGAAATTGGAAGTGGGTCAGGAGACCATCAGCGAAGCGGCCACCGGCAATGGTCCTGTGGATGCTGTCTACCAGTGCATCAATCGCATCACCGGCTACGAGATCCGCATCGACAAGTACGAACTCAAGGGCAAGGGCGAAGGCAAAAATGCCCTCGGCCAGGTCGACATAGTGGCCGAATACAAGGGCCGAAAATTCCACGGTATGGGCCTGGCCACCGACATCATAGAATCCTCGGCCCAGGCGTTGATCCACGTGATCAACAGCATCTGGCGCGCCGATCAGGTGGCCGAACAGATGGAACGCAACGTCACAAAAACAGACAAGATCAATACGGAGAGTGTGTGAGTATGAGCAGTTATCGGATCGCAGTATTGCCGGGTGACGGCATTGGCCCGGAAGTGATGGCCGAAGCCGTCAAGGTGCTGGAAAAGGTGCAGGCCAAGTTCGGCTTAGCCTTCGAATATGATCGCCACGACGTAGGCGGCATCGCCATCGACAACCACGGCACCCCGCTGCCACAAAGCACCATCAAGGGCTGTGAAGCGGCTGATGCGGTGCTGTTCGGCTCGGTAGGCGGCCCCAAGTGGGAGCATCTGCCGCCGAACGATCAGCCTGAGCGCGGCGCCCTCTTGCCCCTGCGCGCCCACTTCAAGCTGTTCTGCAACCTGCGTCCGGCCCGCATCTATACCGGTCTGGAGCAGTTCTCCCCGCTGCGGGCCGACATCTCCAATCGTGGCTTTGACATCGCCTGCGTGCGCGAGCTGACCGGCGGCATCTACTTCGGCCAGCCCAAGGGACGTGAAGGCGAAGGGGCGAACGAGAAGGCGTTCGACACTGAGGTGTACCACCGCTTCGAAATTGAGCGCATCGCCAAGATTGCCTTTGAGTCGGCTCGTGTGCGCCGTGGCAAGGTCACCTCCATCGACAAGGCCAACGTGCTCGCCTCCTCCATTCTGTGGCGCGAAGTGGTGACTGACGTCGCCAAGTCCTACCCGGATGTGGCGCTGAACCACATGTACATCGACAACGCCACCATGCAGCTCATCAAGGATCCGTCCCAGTTCGATGTGCTGCTCTGCTCCAACCTGTTTGGCGACATCCTCTCTGACGAGTGCGCCATGATTACCGGCTCCATGGGGCTGCTCCCCTCCGCCAGCCTCAACGAATCGGGTTTCGGCCTGTTCGAACCGGCCGGTGGTTCAGCCCCCGATATCGCAGGCAAAGGGATCGCCAACCCCATCGCCCAGATCCTCTCTGCCGCCCTGATGCTGCGTTACAGCCTGGGCCAGGAGGCTGCCGCACAAGCCATCGAACAAGCCGTGGCCCAGACCCTGGCAGAGGGTTACTTCACCGCAGACCTGCACCAGGCCAGCGCCCGCTATCCGGTACAGAGCACCTCCGAGATGGGCAGCCAGATCGCCGCCCGGATCTGAGCCGCATAACAGATAACAAGGAAGAGAGAAGCAATGGCCAAGACCCTCTATCAGAAAGTATTCGACGCCCATGTGGTGCGTGAAGTGGCAGGCGAAACGCCGCTCATCTATATCGACCGCCACCTGGTGCATGAAGTGACCAGCCCGCAGGCATTCGATGGCCTGCGCGCCATGAACCGCCAGCTGCGTCGCCCGGATCTGACCTGGGCCACCATGGATCACAACGTCTCCACCACCACCAAGGACATCGCCGCCTCCGGCGAGATGGCCCGCATCCAGATGGAGACGCTCGCCGACAACTGCAAAGAGTTCGGGGTTCGCCTCTACGATCTCAACCACAAATACCAAGGCATTGTCCATGTGATGGGCCCCGAGCTCGGCATCACCCTGCCCGGCACCACCATCGTCTGCGGTGACTCCCACACTGCTACCCACGGCGCCTTCGGCTCGCTGGCGTTCGGCATCGGCACCTCGGAAGTGGAACACGTGATGGCGACCCAGACCCTGAAACAGGGCCGCGCCAAGACAATGCGCATTTCGGTCAACGGCAAGCTGGCGGAGGGCATCAGCGCCAAGGACGTGGTGCTGGCCATCATAGGCAAGGTTGGCCATGCCGGTGGTACCGGCTACGTGGTGGAATTCGCTGGCGAGGCCATTGCGGGCCTCTCCATGGAAGGGCGGATGACAGTGTGCAACATGGCCATCGAGCTGGGTGCCAAGGCGGGCATGATCGCCCCTGACCAGACCACCATCGACTACATCCGTGGCAAGGAGTTCGCCCCCAAGGGGGAATCACTGGAGCAGGCCATCGCCTACTGGCAGACCCTCCAGAGCGACGACGGCGCCCACTTCGATGCCGAAGTGGTGCTCGACGCCGCCGACATAGCGCCGCAGGTGACCTGGGGCACCAACCCGGGACAGGTGATCGCCGTCAATGAACCCATACCTGCACCGGAATCCTTCGCCGATCCGATGGAGCAGCAGTCCGCCCGCAAGGCGCTGGCCTACATGGACTTGCAACCGGGCCAGAAACTCACCGATGTCACCATCGACAAGGTGTTCATCGGGTCCTGCACCAACAGTCGCATCGAGGATCTGCGCGCCGCCGCCGCCATCGCCCGTGGCCGTAAAGTGGCCACCGGGGTACAGGCACTGGTGGTGCCAGGCTCCGAGCAGGTGAAGGCCCAGGCCGAGGCCGAGGGACTGGACAAGATCTTCATAGATGCAGGCTTTGAGTGGCGCCTGCCCGGCTGCTCCATGTGCCTGGCCATGAACAACGACCGGCTGCAACCCGGGGAGCGCTGCGCCTCCACCAGCAACCGCAACTTCGAAGGGCGCCAGGGCCGCGCCGGCCGCACTCATCTGGTAAGCCCCGCCATGGCTGCCGCCGCCGCCATCACAGGTCATTTCGCCGACATACGCGCACTGTAAGAGGGAGTTAACATGACAGGTTTCAAGCAACACAAGGGGATCGTCGTCCCCCTCGACAGCGCCAACGTCGACACCGATGCCATCATTCCCAAGCAGTTTTTGCAGAAGGTGAACCGCATCGGCTTTGGCAAGCACCTGTTTAACGACTGGCGCTTCCTCGACGATGCCGGCGAGCAACCCAACCCCGAGTTCGTACTCAACCAGCCACGCTATACCGGTGCCAGTATCCTGCTGGCGCGGGAGAACTTCGGCTGTGGTTCCAGCCGCGAGCACGCCCCCTGGGCACTGGCGGATTACGGCTTCAAGACCCTGATAGCCCCGAGCTTTGCCGACATCTTCTACGGTAACGCCATCAACAACGGTCTGGTGCCGGTGCGCCTGAAAGAGGAAGAGGTAGAAGCGCTGTTCCAGCTCGTCACCGCCAACCCCGGCCTGCAGATCGAGGTGGATCTGGAGGCCAATCTGGTGCGTGCCGGTGAGCTCAGCTTCGGCTTCGAGATCGACGAGTTTCGCCGCTACTGCCTGCTCAACGGGCTGGACGCCATCGGCCTGACCCTGCAGCACGAGGCTGCCATCAGCGCCTTTGAGGCCAAACAGCCCAGCTGGATTTGACACGCCAGCGGCAATAAAACAAGTAGAATCAACAGGGAGCTTCGGCTCCCTGTTTTACTGTCTGCCACGCTTCCCACTTTGGGTCACCGAAACCGAGCCCGCACCACAGGAAAGGATGATGAAGAGACCGACGGCAATCCCTCTGCTCTGTGCCCTGCTGCTGGCCCTGCCTGCGGGCGCCAGTCAAACCAGCTTCAACAACAGTCTCGGTCAGATCAACGTCGGCTGGCAGGATAGCGAAGGCAAGCCCCAACAGCTTACTTACCGGCTCGAACAGGGCAAACTGCCGCCGCTTATCGCCTATCGCCCCGCCAGGATGCAGGAGGAAGTGTTGCAGGTGTTGTTGCGGGAGGTGCGCAAAAACTATCCCGAGGTACAGTTCACCCTCACCCGCCCCACGCTTGAGCTGCATCTGAAAAGTCGCAATCAGGACAAGGCTCGCGAGGCCATGGCCTGGCTGGAGTCACAACGGAGCAAGGAAGAACAGGCGTGGCTGACCAAGTACTATTTCCAGTACTTCACTCCCCCTGACGGGCAACTGGCGGTCAAGCAAGATCATGTGCGCATTGCGCTGGAGAGCCGCAGCGGACTGGCACCGTTGGCAGAGCAGTTGAAACAACAAGGGGCAACCGAAGTCGAAACACGCCAGAAAACCGTGGCCCATATGCTCACCTTTATTCAGAGCATTCCCTACCAGCAGTTGGATAACCAGAGCGGACGGCAAGGCAAAGGATTTCTGTCCCCCCACCAGGTGTTGGAGCAAAATAGAGGGGACTGTGACAGCAAGGTAACCCTGATGGCGGCCATACTGGCCCAGCTTTTTCCGGAACTGAAACAGGCCATGGTGTTCGTACCCGGCCATGCCCTGCTGGCTGTTGATCTGCCCGCCAAGCCGGGGGATGTGACCCTCAACTGGCAGGGTCAGAACTACCTGCTGCTCGAGCCCACGGGCCCCGCCACCTTGCCTGCTGGCCAAATCGCATCGACCAGCAAAACGCTGGTCGATAGCAAACAGTTAAGTGTGCAACCGGTTCAGGCCAACAAGTGAACCTGTAGCACTCAGGCTCGCACTGTTAACAATGGCGGCCGATTGCTTGGATCGCCGGTTTAAGTCACGGGTAGAAACTCTATCGCCAACAGCAAACCTGCCTCTTCCTCCAGTACCCGAATGATACGGGCCTGCGCTTCGAAAGGGGGCAGCAGGTTGTTGTGCGTGGCCAGGCTGACCCGGATCGGCAGATTGATGTCGAGCTGGTGTTCAGATACCGCGATCCCCATGCCGTTGGCACTAAGATCCCGACAGATCCCCTCCAGCACCTGCTGTTGCTGAACGACGGTGACGGGGGCGTTGATTATCATGCGCTGGAAGGCGCGTCTTTCCTTGGTACTGGTGATCACACGAACATCCTCTGTTGTGCTGACGCTATCTCGATGGCCCGCAGGAACAATTGTGCTGGCCTCCCCCCAAGAACGTTAATACAATGCGGTTCGTTTCTCAAACGGGGTGCGGTTTACCGCTGAGATTATACCCGTGTACCTGATCCAGATAATGCTGGCGGAGGAATTTGAGGCATGGCGCTCATTTTTTGCGCCCTCATCCGCTGGCACCTCATCATTAACAGGGAGTGCCACTTGATGAAAACCCTGCTGCTGGTTGCCACCAGCCTGCTCAGTACCCAGGCCTTCGCGGCCGACACCCTCACCGTTTATACCTACAACTCCTTCACCGCCGATTGGGGACCCGGTCCCAAGATCAAGCAGGCGTTCGAGAAAGAGTGCGGTTGCAACCTCAACCTTGTGGCGCTGGAAGACGGCGTCGCCATCCTCAACCGGCTGCGGCTGGAAGGCAAACACAGCAAGGCCGATCTGGTGCTGGGGCTGGATGATGCTCTCATCAGCGAAGCCAAGCAGAGTGGTCTGTTCGCCCCGCATACCACCAGACTGGATGGCATCAAGGTGCCGGGCGGCTGGCAGGATGACACCTTCGTTCCCTATGACTACGGCTACTTCGCCTTCGTCTACAACCAAGACAAACTCAAAACGCCTCCCAAGAGCCTGAAAGAGCTGGTAGAACGCCCGGATCTCAAGGTGATCTACCAGGATCCCCGCACCTCTACCCCGGGGCAGGGGCTGATGCTGTGGATGAAGTCGGTCTACGGGGATGAGGCGCCGGCAGCCTGGGCGGAGCTTGCCAAGAAAACGGTCACCGTCACCAAGGGCTGGTCCGAAGCCTATGGCATGTTTCTCGATGGGGAAGCGGACATGGTGCTCTCCTACACCACCTCCCCTGCTTACCACCTGATTGCCGAGAACAAGCCCCAGTATCAGGCTGCCGCCTTCGAGGAGGGTCACTACCGTCAGGTGGAAGTGGCCGCCAAGCTGAACAGCGCGACACAGGGCAAGCTCGCCGACCAGTTCCTGCAATTCATGATAAGCCCCGCCTTCCAGAATGAGATCGCCACTGGCAACTGGATGTATCCGGTAACAGATACACCGCTGCCCAAGGGCTTTGAACAGATGATCACAGTGACCAAGCCGCTGGCCTTCAGCGCAGATGAGGTGGCCGCCAATCGCAAACACTGGATCCGCGAGTGGTTGCAAGCCGTCACCCAGTGAGCCGTCATCTGAAACCACAGGCTCGTCCCCTCTGGTGGCTGCCGGGTAGCGCAGCCACCCTGTTGATCCTGCTGTTATCCCTGGGGCCGCTCGTCGCCCTGCTATGGCAGGCCGGTTCGCTGGCCCCCCGCACCCTGCTGGCAGACCCTTACCTGCGCCATGTGCTGGGCTTCAGCCTGGGGCAGGCGCTGCTCTCCACCCTACTGAGCCTGGGGCTCGCCATTCCGGTGGCAAGAGCGCTGGCGCGGCGCCGTTTCATTGGTCGCCCCCTGCTGCTCAAGCTGTTTGGCCTCTCGCTGGTGCTGCCGGTCATCATCGCCATCTTCGGCATAGTGGCGGTTCACGGCAAACAGGGCTGGCTGTCGCAGCTGCTGCGCGGCCTGGGGCTGGATCCCGGCAACTACCTGTACGGCCTGTTTGGCATACTGTTGGCCCACGTCTTCTTCAACATGCCACTGGCGGCGCGCCTCATGCTGCAGAGCATAGAGAGCATACCTGAATCGAGCTGGCGTCTCGCAAGTCAGCTGGGCATGCGCTCCGCCCACATCTTCCGGCTGCTGGAGTGGCCTATCATTCGTGGCATCCTGCCGGGGCTTGCCAGCCTCATCTTCATGCTCTGCTTCACCAGCTTCACCACTGTGCTGGCGCTGGGGGGCGGGCCCAGATCCACCACATTGGAGGTGGCCGTCTATCAGGCGCTGCGCTTTGATTTCGACCTCGCCACCGCGGGCGGACTGGCGCTGGTGCAGCTGTTCCTGACCGCTACCCTGCTCCTGCTACAACACAAGCTGCAGACCACGCCGGCCAGCCGGATCAGCAACCATCGCCCCTGCCTGCGACCGGATCGTCACCAGCCGGGTACCAGGCTGATAGACAGTGCAGCCCTCATCCTGGGACTCGCCGTCTTCCTGCCACCGCTATTGGCAATCCTGGTGGCCGGTTTCAATCCCGGCCTGCTGACGGCGCTGGCCTCGACACAGCTGTGGCAGGCCAGCGGTCAGTCGCTGTTGATCGCACTGGCGGCAGGCACCCTTGCCACCCTGCTCGGCAGCGGCCTGCTGCTCACCAGCCGTCACCTCAAGGTTCGCACCCACCAGCGGCGGGCCGCCGCCCTGTGGGAAGCCAGCGGCTCCATGATCCTGATGATACCGGCAGTCGTGCTGAGCACCGGCCTCTTCATCATGTTCATGCCTTTTACCGATGTCTTTGCCCTCGGCCCCTGGCTGGTGGTGCTGGTCAACGCCCTGATGGCACTGCCCTATGTGCTGCGCACCCTCTCAGCCCCCATGCAGCTGGTGGTGCACCAGTACGATAGACTGGCCGACAGCCTGGGAGTGCGCGGTCTGCATCGCCTGCGACTGGTGGAGTGGCCACTGCTGCGCCGCCCGCTGGCACTGGCGATGGCGCTGTCGATGATCCTCTCGCTCGGAGATCTCGGTGCCATCGCCATGTTTGGTAGCCAGAAGCTCACCACCCTGCCCTGGCTGCTCTATCAGCAACTCGGCAGTTACCGGCTGACCGAGGCGGCCGCCACCGCCCTGCTGCTGCTTACGCTCTGTTTTTCCCTGTTCTGGCTGGTAGAACGCGGGCTTGGAGGAAAAAATGCTGAACATTGATACGCTTGCCACCAGCTACCCCGATTGGCGAGTCAGCTTCAGCGCGACCCTGCCCAAGGGAGAGATCACCGCGCTGATAGGGCCAAGCGGGGCGGGCAAGTCGACCCTGCTCGGCATGATCGCCGGATTCGTGCCGGTGGAGTCCGGCACCCTCAGCTTCGATGGCAAAGATCTGCTGCCGCTGGGGCCTGCCGAGCGGCCGGTCACCACCCTGTTTCAGGATCACAACCTGTTCCTGCACCTCTCGGTGTTCGACAACATTGCTATCGGTCTGCACCCTGGCCTGCGTTTGAGCCCTGCTCAGCGGGCGCAGGTAAAACAGGCCGCAGAGCGGGTCAGCCTTGGCGGCATGCTGGCACGCCTGCCGGAGCAGCTCTCCGGCGGCCAGCAACAACGGGTCGGGCTGGCGCGTGCCCTGGTGCGTGGCAAGCCCTTACTGCTGCTGGATGAGCCCTTCTCGGCCCTCGATCCCGCCCTGCGCCGGGAGATGCTGGCGGAGGTAGCCAGACTCGCCTGCGAGCAGAGCATTACCGTGTTGATGGTCTCCCACAATCCAGAGGATGCTCAGCTCATCGCCGATCAGGTGCTGTTCGTCGATGAGGGGCGCATCGCCCTGCAAGGCAAACCCGACATCCTGCAAAACAGCAATCACCCCGGCCTGCTGCGCTCCCTTGGGCAATGACCCTGGGGCGCTGAGCCGGCAACGGGATCAAAAAGGGGAAGCCGCTTGGCTTCCCCTTTTTCATAGGAAGATAGTCAGGTAAATCAGAGGTTTTCCTCGGCGAAGGAGGCGAGCTTGCTGCGCACCACCCCGTTCAGGAAAATGTTGGTACTGCCATCGAAATCCTTGAAACGCTCGACTATGTAGGTCAGACCCGAGGTCACCGGACTCAGGTAGTTGGAGTCGATCTGTGCCAAGTTGCCGGAGCAGACAATCTTGGTCCCCTCACCGCAACGGGTGATGATGGTCTTGATCTGGGATGCGGTCAGGTTCTGGCACTCATCCAGCAACACGAAGGTGTTCTGGATGCTGCGCCCACGCATGAAGTTGACCGATTTGAACTGGATATTGGCCTTTTCCATGATGTAGCTCAGCGAGCCGCTCATGTTCTCGTCCTGCTTGTGCAGCACCTCCAGGGTATCTGTCACCGCCGCCAGCCAGGGCATCATCTTCTCTTCTTCGGTGCCAGGCAGGAAGCCGATGCTCTCTGCAATTTCCGGGGTATTCCGGGTGACGATCACCTTCTCGTAAATCCCCTTCTCAATGACCAGCTCCAGCGCGGCCGCCATCGCCAGCAAGGTCTTGCCGCAACCGGCCGGACCGGTCAGGATCACCAGATCGATGTGTGGATCGAGCAGGGCATCCAGCGCCATCCCCTGATAGACGTTCTTGGGATGCACACCCCAGGCCTTGCGGGACATCAGCCGCTCACGGCCCAGATCCTTGATACGGATCTTGTGGCCATCATTGCTCAAGACTCTGGCGGCGAAGAAGTTCTCCTCGTCAAGCAGGTACTGGTTGACGTGTACCCCCTCCAGCAGGTTGGCATCGATCACATGGACGGTATCACGGCCATGGGTCTCGCTGTCACACTCGCCGACCCGCTCCCAGAAGCTGCCGGGTACCACCTGAAAGCCTTTGGCCAGCAGACGGATATCGTCGATCAGCTGGTCGCTGCGATAATCCTCGACGTGCGCCAACCCGGCACCCTTGGCTTTGAGGCGCATGTTGATGTCCTTGGTGACCAGCACCACCTGACGCTTCAACTCGTGCTTTTGCAGATAGAGGGCTGCGTTGATGATGCGGTTATCGGCCTCTTTATCGGTGAACACCTCGGCATCCTGAGGCAGATGGTGGTCACTGAAGATACAGACATTGCCACTCGCCTCACCCGCCAGCGGTACGCCTTGGGTGATCTGCTCGGGCGTTGCATCGCGGAACACATCTTCCAGCGCACGAATAGCCACCCGGGCGTCGCGGCTGACATCCTTGTAGCGATCCTTAATGTTGTCGAGCTCTTCCAGCACCGTCATGGGGATGAGCACATCGTGCTCTTTGAAGGAGTAGATGGCGAGGGGTTCGTGAAGCAGAACGTTGGTATCCAGGATAAACAGCTTTCGGTCCGTGTTGTCCATAAGCATCCTCCTTGGCACTGAAGGTGCCACGTGTGTGAATCTCAGATGTCATTGAAACCACACGAGCGTGACAGATTTATTACCCCCAACGCTACGCCCGATTTTACTATCACGCAACAAATCGCTTGAGTGGCAAGATCGTTCGAACAAAAAAGCAGCAATAAAAAAACCGGCACTGTGGCCGGTCTTGTCAAAGTTAACAATAGCTTGTCAGCCGCACTTGGAATCACCGCAGTTGAGACAGGTCATACAGCCATCCTTTTGCACCAGTGCCTTGGTGCGGCACTTGTAGCAGAGCGCTGCACTGGCCGGGAAACCACTGCCGGCCTGCTGTTCTTCTGCCTGTTGCTGGACCTGCAGTTCAGCCTGTTTCTCGGCCAGAAACGCCTGCTGATGCTCATCCAGTCCCGGCAATTTGATCATGCCGATCTCGGTGAGATGGGTCTCGATCACGTTGCCAATTTCGGCGATAAGGGAGGGAACATACTTGCCCTTGTTCCAATAGCCGCCCTTGGGATCGAACACGGATCTCAGCTCTTCCACCAGGAAGGTGACATCCCCCCCTTTGCGGAACACGGCAGAGATGATGCGGGTCAGCGCCACTATCCACTGGTAGTGTTCAAGACTCTTGGAGTTAATGAAGATCTCGAACGGGCGGCGGGTCTCATGCACCGTGCCCTCATTGAGAATGATGTCGTTGATAGTGATGAACAGCGAGTGCTCGGAGACATGCTCCGGCGTCTTCAGCTTGTAGGTGGTGCCCATCAGCCGCTCCGGGCGCAGCACGGTTTCATGCATGTGCACTACGTCATCCTGCGGGGACAGGTCTTCTTGCGGCTCATCCCGGGTTTTCACCTTGTAGGCGACGATTTTCTTGTCGATCTTCTTGGCCATAATGTCGTTCTCAGAATTTACCGTAATAGCCTTCTTTCAAGGCGTCGTAGAGGTTGGCGGCAGTGTGCAGCTCACCATCGTATTCGATCTCTTCATTCCCCTTGACGGAGACGACGGAGCCATCTTCCAGGGTGAACTCGTACTGAGTGTTCTCCAGATCCTTCTCCTTCACCAGCACGCCCTGGAAGGCCTCAGGATTGAAGCGGAAAGTGGTGCAGCCCTTGAGCCCCGAATCCGAGGCATACATGTAGATGTCCTTGAACTGCTCGAACGGGAAATCGGTCGGCACGTTGGCGGTCTTGGAGATGGAGGAGTCAATCC
>NZ_CAWNYS010000500.1:0-8481 GCF_963878295.1 Aeromonas sp. HMWF014
CGACCACCTGGTTCGTAGCCAGGTACTCTATCCAGCTGAGCTACGGGCGCCCTGATTTTAAACGATAAAAAAAGCTTACTTATCAGTAAGCCTTTTCCAAAGTGTCGACTTGCTGATGGTCAACACATGACTCTTGCTTGAGTCGTAATATGGTGCGCCCGGGAGGATTCGAACCTCCGACCACCTGGTTCGTAGCCAGGTACTCTATCCAGCTGAGCTACGGGCGCAAATGGCGGAGAAGGGGGGATTCGAACCCCCGATGCGGGTATAAGCCGCATACTCCCTTAGCAGGGGAGCGCCTTCAGCCTCTCGGCCACCTCTCCGTTTGCGGGGCTGATAATACTTCACAGGGATTTTTAGTCAAACACTTTTTTGGAGAAAAAAGTGCGTTAGCTCAGCATTTGGTCAAAGCGTGGAATATTCAAACAATATCAGTACTTATGCCGCAGTTTAGTACCTTGAAAGCCAATTCCCGGGGCACGGAAAAACAAAAGGCGACACAGAGGTGTCGCCTTCAAGCAGCTATCGATGCGGCTTAGAAATTCGGTTGGCCCGGAACTTTCTCGGCCTGTATCCGCTGGTAGATCTCTTCGCGGTGCACGGAGACCTCTTTCGGTGCGTTCACACCGATACGAACCTGATTGCCTTTAACGCCCAGTACGGTGACAGTCACTTCATCACCAATCATCAGGGTTTCCCCTACACGACGAGTCAAAATAAGCATTCGCTTGCTCCTGTAGCCTGTTTTGTATTTATATCGATATACGACATTATCTTACAAAGATACCGATATGGTAAATGGTTGAAACTAAATCAATCAGGGATTGTTCCCCAAGGGCTGCTCATGAGGCTCATTATCCAGCCCGAAAGCAGCGTGCAACGCGCGCACCGCCAGCTCCAGGTACTTCTCGTCAATCACCACGGATATTTTGATTTCAGAGGTGGAAATCAACTGCATGTTGATCCCCTCCTCGCCCAATACCTTGAACATGGTGCGGGCGACGCCAGGATGATTCCACATGCCGACGCCGACGATGGACACCTTGGCTATCTCACCGTTGCCCTGCACGCAGGCGGCGCCCAGCTCGCTGGCAGTCTCCTCCAGCAGGGCGCGTGCCCGGCGATAGTCATCGCGATTTACCGTGAAGGTGAAATCGGCGGTGCCATCCCCCAGGGTGTTCTGCACTATCATGTCGACATCAATGTTGGCATCGCTGATCGGATTCAGGATCTGCGCCGCCACCGTTGGCCGGTCCGGCACCCCCAGAATGGTCAGGCTGGCCTCGTTGCGATTGAACGCAATCCCGGATACCAAGGGAGCTTCCATCCTCTCACCTCCATATGTGATTAAAGTTCCCTCTCCATCGACAAAGCTCGACAGCACCCGTAGTGGCACGCGGTACTTGCCTGCGAACTCCACCGAACGGATCTGCAGCACTTTGGCCCCCAGGCTCGCCATCTCCAGCATCTCCTCAAAGGTGATGGTGGAGAGACGACGGGCCTTGGGTTCGATGCGCGGATCCGTGGTATAGACCCCATCCACATCGGTAAAGATCTGGCATTCATCGGCCTTGATGGCTGCCGCTACCGCCACTGCTGTGGTATCCGAACCACCGCGTCCCAGCGTCGTGATGGCATTATGCGCATCACGGCCCTGAAATCCGGCGATCACCACCACCTTGCCCGCGCCCAGCTCAGCCTGAACCTGCTCGGTATCAATGTGGCTGATACGCGCCTTGCCATAGGCGGAGTCGGTATGAATACGGACCTGATCGCCGGTCATTGAGACCGCGGAACAACCGCGTTTGTTCAACGCAATCGCCAGCAGCGCTATGGTGACCTGCTCACCGGTGGAAACCAGCACATCCATCTCGCGCCGGTTGGCATCCGGATCCAGCTGCTGAGCCATGCCCAGCAACCGGTTGGTTTCGCCCGACATGGCGGAGACAACCACCACCACGTCGTGTCCCTGGGCGCGGGTCAGTTGAACCCGCTCAGCCACCGCCTCGATCCGCTCCAGCGTGCCGACCGAGGTGCCGCCGTACTTCTGTACATAGAGTGCCACAGATCACCTCGCCCGCTTACAGGCGCTCTTCCAGCCAGGAGTGAACAGATTGCAGTGCCGCAGGCACAGCTTCCGGCTGGGTACCGCCCGCCTGCGCCATGTCGGGCCGACCACCGCCCTTGCCGCCCACCTGCTGGGCCACCAGATTGACCAGCTCACCAGCCTTGACCTTGCCGGTCAAATCACTGGTCACGCCGGCGATCAAGTTGACCTTGTCATCGCTGCTGGTTGCCAACAGCACGACACCGGATTTCATCTGATTCTTCAGCTCGTCCAGCATGCCACGCAGTGACTTGGGATCAGCCCCTTCCAGTGCTGCAATCAGCACCTTCCGGCCATTGATCTCGATCACCTGACTGAGCAGGTCGCTGCCAGCCTGAGCCGCCAGCTTGGCCTTGAGCTGCTCCAGCTCGCGCTCCATCATCTTGGATTTGTCCAGCATCTGGCGCACTTTATCGGCGATGGAGAACTGATCCCCCTTCACCAGCGCCGCGGCCTCTTCGATCTGCTCACCCATCTGGTGCATGAAATCGATAGCCCCCTTGCCGGTCACGGCTTCGATACGACGCACGCCGGCGGCAATGCCGCTCTCGGCGATGATCTTGAAGAAGCCGATGTCACCGGTGCGCTTGGCGTGAGTACCGCCGCACAGCTCGGTGGAGTAGTCGCCCATGCGCACCACGCGCACGTCGTCTTCATATTTTTCACCAAACAGCGCCATGGCACCGGCCGACTTGGCCGCTTCCAGATCCATCACCTGGGTGTTGACGTCATGGTTGGCACGGATCTGGGCGTTGACCAGCTCTTCGACCCGGCGAATGGTCGCCATGGTCAGGCCTTCGAAGTGGGAGAAGTCAAAGCGCATGCGCTCGGCGCCCACCAGAGACCCCTTCTGAGTCACATGATCCCCCAGCGCCTGACGCAGGGCTGCGTGCAGCAGGTGAGTCACCGAGTGATTCAGGGCCACGGCCTGACGGCGCTCGCCATCGACCACGGCCTCGACCTCGGCCCCCTTCTCCAGGGTGCCCAGCTCCAGATACCCCTTGTGAATGACGGCCTTGCCCGCTTTCTGGGTATCAGTCACGGCGAAGATGCCGTCATCCACCTTGAGGATACCGCAGTCACCCACCTGACCGCCGGACTCGGCGTAGAAGGGGGTTTCGGCCAGCACTACCACGGCTTCTTCACCTGAGATGAGGCCGTTCACTTCGACGCCATCCTTGTAGATGCCAACGACGGTCGTCTTCTGACTCAGCTGTTTGTAACCGGTAAACGGGGTCTCGAAGTCGAGCTTGAGCACCTCGTTGTAGTTCACACCGAAGCTGGAGGCCTCTTTCGCGCGGGCGCGCTGCTTCTCCATCTCGGCATTGAAGCCCTCTTCGTCGATACCGATCTCGCGCTCGCGCACCACATCGGCGGTCAAGTCAGCCGGGAAGCCATAGGTGTCATACAGCTTGAACACCACCTCGCCCGGGATAATCTTGGCGTCGCCCAGGTTGGTCAGCACGTCTTCCAGCAGCAGCAGGCCGCGATCCAGGGTGCGGACGAACTGCTCTTCCTCGATGCGCAGTACGCGCTCGACCAGCGGCAGCTGGGCGATCAGCTCGGCCGCCACGTCTTTCATCTGCACGGCCAGTTCGGCGGCCAGCTTGTAGAAGAAGACGTCGGTGGCACCCAGCTTGCGCCCGTGACGCACGGCGCGGCGGATGATGCGACGCAGCACATAACCACGGCCTTCATTGGATGGCATGACACCGTCCGCCACCAGGAAGGCGCAGGAACGAATGTGATCGGCGATAACCCGCAGGGACTGGTTGTTCAAATCCGTGGTTCCGACTATCTCGGCCGCTTTCTTGATCAGTGCCTGGAAGATGTCGATTTCATAGTTGGAGTGCACTCCCTGCATGATGGCGGAGATACGCTCCAGCCCCATGCCGGTGTCCACTGACGGACGGGGCAGCGGTGCCATGGTGCCGTCGGCCTGACGGTTGAACTGCATGAAGACCACGTTCCAGATCTCGATGAAACGGTCGCCATCTTCTTCCGGTGAACCAGGAGGGCCACCCCAGAGGTGATCGCCGTGGTCATAGAAGATCTCGGTGCAGGGGCCGCACGGACCCGTATCACCCATCTGCCAGAAGTTATCGGAGGCAAACGGAGCACCCTTGTTGTCACCGATGCGCACTATGCGCTCGACCGGCACACCCATTTCATTTGCCCAGATGTCGAAGGCTTCATCATCCGTTTCATACACGGTTACCAGCAGGCGCTCTTTGGGCAGCTTGAGGGTCCCGGTCAGGAATTCCCAGGCAAACCGGATGGCGTCCTGCTTGAAGTAGTCACCGAAACTGAAGTTGCCCAACATCTCGAAGAAGGTGTGGTGACGAGCGGTATAGCCGACGTTTTCCAGGTCATTGTGCTTACCGCCAGCCCGCACGCAACGCTGGGCCGTGGTGGCGCGGTTATAGGCACGCTTGTCGGCGCCAAGGAATACATCCTTGAACTGGTTCATACCTGCGTTGGTGAACAACAGGGTCGGGTCGTTATGCGGCACCAGCGAGCTGGAGGAGACAACCTGGTGCCCCTGGGAGCGGAAATACTCGAGGAACGCTGAGCGTAACTCTGACGTGGACATATACATGGAAAATCCTGCTTGATTCGAATACGGACTTTTAACCGCATTAATGTAAGTTTTCTGCGGGGTAAAGTAAAACGTACCAGCCCGTGACGGGTGAAAAAGCGCGCATCACGCTGTGTTGGCAGAGCAGGGAGGCAACCCTGCCGTTTTTACCGGTGAGATGGGGTCCGCAGCGGGAGAATTTTCAAGCTCGGATCCGAAAGAGCAACCCCTCGGCGTCATGTCGGCCATTCGGCCAGCCATGGCTGAATCGCAAGCGGGTGACGCTATGCTGCGCAGTCTTGGCACTCATGACCTGCGCGGGCCAGGTGCCTGGCAAGGAGCCCGGTCAATGCAAGCACAGTGGAAGAAAGGATATACCTTGAGTCGTTCAAGAGACGCTCCGGGCCGCGATGGCAAACCTCTCGACAGCCAGCGTGGTGAAGCCAGCTGCGATAGCCATGACAACGAGCCGTCCAGACACCCTCTTCAAGTCACTTTCCTCACGACCCATTCAACAGTCAGTGGCAAACGCCACGCTAGGCACTCTGCTCCATCATGGCTGCGATGGCATAACGGGCCTGATCCTGGTTGAATCCGCGCCCTAGCAGATACTTGATCCACTTCATCCGCAGTTTGAAATCCCCCAGATCACTGACCCTGGCCCGTCGTTGCAGCAACTCGAGTGCAAGCTCGAACCAGTCCAGCTCGGGTTGCTCGAAGGCGGCCTCTATCTGCGCATCACTCAGCCCCTTGCGGCGCAGATCGAAGCGGATCTTGATGGGCCCCTGCCCCTTGGTCGCACCGGCTCGTACTGCCATGGCGCCATAACGCTCGTCATCGACCCAGTGGTAGCCGCGACAATAGTCGAGCACAGCACTGATCACCTCATCATTGAAATCCTGCTTGCGCAGCCGATTGGCCAGCTCCGACTCGGCGCTCTCGCGGCGAGCCAGACTGCGCATGGCGAAGGCTTTGGCTGAGGCAAACAGCTCTTCGAAGGAGAGTTCAGGGGGCTCGCTGGGAGTAGATATATCAGCCATAAATGACAAGGCCGGGGGTTAGCCCGGCCTTCCTGTTATTCGAACTCTTGTTCGCTTTCGGCTTCGAGCTCGTCAGCCTCCGCCACCACCGGCTTCTCGGCCGGCGCATCACCGGAGAGCAGCAGTTCACGCAATCTGGCTTCTACCTCGGCCGCCATCGCCTTGTTCTCGGAGAAGAGCTTCATCACGTTGGCCTTGCCCTGACCGATCTTCTCGCCGTTGTAGCTGTACCAGGCGCCGGCCTTATCGATCAGCTTGTGCTTGACGCCCAGATCCACCAGTTCGCCCTCTTTGGAGATACCAACACCGTAGAAGATCTGGAATTCAGCCTGCTTGAAGGGCGGGGCAACCTTGTTCTTGACCACCTTGACGCGGGTCTCGTTACCGACCACTTCGTCACCTTCCTTGATAGCGCCGATGCGACGGATATCCAGACGCACGGAGGCGTAGAACTTGAGCGCGTTACCACCAGTCGTGGTTTCCGGGCTGCCGAACATGACGCCGATCTTCATCCGGATCTGGTTGATGAAGATACAGAGGCAGTTGGCATTTTTAATGTTGGCGGTCAACTTGCGCAGCGCCTGGGACATCAGACGGGCCTGCAGGCCGACGTGAGAGTCACCCATCTCCCCTTCGATTTCCGCTTTCGGCGTCAGGGCCGCCACCGAGTCGACGATGATGACGTCAACGGCGTTGGAGCGAACCAGCATGTCGCAGATTTCCAGCGCTTGTTCACCGGTATCCGGCTGGGAGATCAGCAGGTCGTCAACGTTGACGCCCAGCTTGGCCGCATAGATGGGGTCGAGGGCGTGTTCCGCATCGATGAAAGCACAGACCTTGCCCTTCTTCTGGGCTTCCGCGATCACCTGCAGGGTGAGGGTGGTTTTACCGGAAGATTCCGGGCCGTAGATCTCGACGATACGACCACACGGCAGGCCACCGATGCCCAGCGCCACGTCCAGAGAGAGGGAACCGGTAGAGATGGCTTCGATATCCATGGTCTTGCTGTCGCCCAGACGCATGATGGAACCTTTGCCGAACTGCTTTTCAATCTGACCCAGCGCAGCCGCCAGTGCCTTCTGTTTGTTCTGATCCATGCCAATCTCCGCTGGAAATCGTGAGTAAGAAGTGAAGTTGGGCTAAGTATACTGTCTATTCATACAGTATCAAGCCCAATTTATCTGAGCAGGGCCAACAGACCGGCCAGGGCCTGCCTGACCGCCTGCTGGCGTACCTGTCGCCGGTCCCCGTCGAACCGGGCCAGCAGGGAGTGATGACGACCACTGCGATCCGCCCAGGCGAACCAGACGGTGCCGACCGGTTTGTCCTCTGTGGCGCCGCCGGGGCCCGCGATGCCGCTGATGGCCACGCTGATGGCGGCCGACGAGTTCGCCAGCGCGCCACGGGCCATCTCCAGCACCACGGCCTCGCTCACGGCGCCCTGTTCCCGCAGGCTCTGGTCGCTCACCCCCAGCATCTGCTGCTTGGCCTCATTGGTGTAGGTGACAAAGCCGCGATCGAACCAGCCGGAGCTGCCGGCTATGTCGGTGATGGCCGTGGCCACCCCGCCACCGGTACAGGATTCGGCGGTGGCCGCCAGCCAGCCACGCTGGCTAAGGGCCAGGCCCAGCTCGGGGGCGAGGTGCTCTATCTCTGCATCCAGTTTCATCCCGGCTCCTTCTGGTTCGCTCAAAGGGTACATTATGCGATCCCGATCCTGTCGCCCGCAACCGCCGCAGGGCAGAACCGGACCGCCCCCGTCGCGGCACTGATGTGTGGTGCTGGGGCCGCTTCGTGCAGGCGCAGCCTGCCAAGGCTTGCCTGCGGGGCTTGGGCTATGCGGGCAGCACCATGGCAGCCATGCCTCCACTGCGGCGGCGCTTACGTGTAGAATGGCGCCATCAAGTTCAATGCTCATCACCGCAGACCCAGGCCCGAAGAGGCCCCTTCTGGAATAGAACATGACAGCACAACACCAAGCCAGCGGCGCCATTGGCTCCGCGCCCGGCGCCAATCTGAGCGCCCACACGCCCATGATGCAGCAGTACCTTGGCCTCAAGGCCGAGAACCCCGAGATCCTGCTGTTCTATCGCATGGGCGACTTCTACGAGCTGTTCTATGACGATGCCCGCAAGGCCTCCCAGCTGCTCGATATCTCCCTGACCAAGCGCGGCCAGTCGGCGGGCACCCCAATCCCCATGGCGGGGGTGCCCTATCACGCCATCGAAGGCTACCTGGCCAAGCTGATACAGCTCGGTGAATCCGCCGCCATCTGCGAGCAGGTGGGGGATCCCGCCACCAGCAAGGGGCCGGTGGAGCGCAAGGTCATTCGCATCATCACCCCGGGCACCGTCTCCGATGAGGCACTGCTCAGCGAACGGCAGGATAACCTGATCGCCGCCGTCTACCACGATGGCCGCCGCTTCGGCTATGGCACCATGGACATCGGTTCGGGCCGCTTCTTCATCAACCAGTTCGACAAGGAAGAGACGTTACTGGCGGAGCTACAACGCACCAATCCGGCGGAGCTGCTCTATCCCGAATCCTTCGCGTTTTTACAGCACGTCGAGGGTCGCCGTGGTCTGCGTCGTCGCCCCGAGTGGGAGTTCGAGCTCGGCACCGCCCGCACCCTCTTGTGCCAGCAGTTCGGCACCCAGGATCTGGTCGGCTTCGGGGTCGACAAGAGCGAGACAGCCCTGTGCGCCGCCGGTTGCCTGATGCAGTACGTCAAAGACACCCAGCGCACCGCCCTGCCC